>CAZETL010000001.1:0-11057 GCA_964515255.1 uncultured Bdellovibrionales bacterium
TCCCGCTCAATCCGGAGCGATGCCTCGATAAATGGGGCGTTTTCCGATCGGGTAGCCAATAAAACAGATCCCCGCTTCTCAAGGAGGACAAGCCCCCGACCTTTTTGGAGTTGTGCTTTTAAATATTCCTTAGCCTCCTCTGTTTCATTCTCGGTAATGCCAATTGACTGAGAGAGGTGTCTCATGGAAACAGGGTCTCCAGATACAAAAAGAATTGATTCGATAGCAGACGCAGCTTCTCGTATATCCATATCCGCAATTATAATGCCCGCGCTGAAGGTTCTCCCGCCTGACGGAAATGAATTTCCCCAAACAGAATTTCTTGATCCGTATGTGCCGACCGGCGGCGAACCAACTCAAGGAGAGCAAGAAAGGATACAATGACTTCCACAACATTCCGAGAATCTCGAATCACCTCTGAAAATACCACCCTTGTCGCCCGAGAGACTCTCTCCTGAAGTAAGTTTACATATTCATCAAGCGAAACCACCTCCTCGATTGTATGATCTTCGGCATGTTCGATATCAGAAACCGATTCAAGAACTCCGAGAAATGTTCCCCGCAAAATTTCAGCCGAGACTCCTGACGCTGGAGAAAACACCCGCACAAAATGAATCGGCGCTCTATGGTAACTTCTCCTTCCTCCACGGAACATGCCGAGCAAGTGCCCGGCCGCCTCCCGATATCTCCGATATTCCTTTAATTTCAGCTCAAGATCCTCCCCAGATAAGTCATCATCTTCGTCATCTAAATCGAGGGTTGGCAGAATTGCGCGCGACTTCAAGAGAAGCAACCGAGAAGCCACTGAGAGAAATTCCACCAAATTCGGAAGCGATACCTCTCGTTCGGAAACGTATTCAAGATACTGATCGGCAACCTTCGCAAGCGACAGCGTAGTTATGCCGAGCTTCTTGCGTTCGACAAGAGCAAGAAGAAGTGGAAATGGTCCCTCGAACTGCTCCAATTTTACCCGATAATAATCTTCCATACAAACTAACGAGTACTTTGCCGCACAACCTCAATCGCCTTGTCCATCTGCGGATCTCTGCCAGCACTAAAATCGTCACCGGAAAGTTTTACTTCCACATCAGGCTGAATTCCCTCCTTATTTATTTGTTTTCCGGACGGAGTCAGCCAACGAGCAATTGTCACCTTGAGCGAAGTGTCTCTTGAAATGGAAACTAACTCCTGAACCGATCCCTTCCCAAATGATTTCTGTCCGATAAGGGTAACATTGTCTCGATTATCCCGAATCGCAGCCGAGAGAATTTCCGCCGCACTTGCGGACCCCTCATTAATAAGTACCACCGTCGGAATACCGCTTAGAACATCCCCTCCGGCAGTCAAAATCGACTCCCGTTTTCCCTCACGGTCTTCTTCATATACCACCACCCTTCCCTTTGGAACCATAAGGCTTGCCATATCGACCGCCGCATTGAGTAAACCACCAGGATTGTCACGGAGATCAAGGAGGATTCCCGACGGATGACGAACCTTTACCTGATCGACGGCTACTTGAAACTCTTTCACGGTATCTTCTCCGAATTGGTTCACTTTCAAAAGCGCCACAGTATCATTCTCTTTCCAAGAGAGCTTAACACTCTTCACATTGATCGTATCCCGTACGATAGAAATATCTCGCGCCTCTTGTTCTCCGTCTCGGAAAATCGTTAATTTTACCTCCGTCCCCTTCTTCCCGCGCATTTTATTTTTCGCTTCGTCGATAGTCATCTCGGATGTACTCTCTCCATTTATCTTGAATACTTTGTCGCCCGAACGCAATCCCGCTCGAGCCGCTGGCGTATCATCAAGCGGCGCCACGATAGTAAGCACCTTGTCTTTCATGCCGATTTCTGCGCCGATTCCTTCGAAGCTTCCGGCAATATCCTCGGAAAATGCCTTGTTTTCCTCCGGGTCAAAAAATGTCGTATATGGATCCCCCGTCGCCGCAAGCATCCCCTTTATGGCGCCATATACCAATTTCGTAGAATCAAGGTTCTTTTGATCTACAAATCGCTCATGCAATGTATCCCACGCTTTCCAGAAAATCCCGAGATCCGGATGATAGCCCGAGGAACCAGAAAGAAGGCTTGCTGACGGCAACAGAAACCCCCCACGGGGATCAGCTGTTTCGGATCTCCCACGGTCGACACCGACGAGATATGCCGCAACAACAAGAATGAGAACAAAGAACGCAGAGACGAATGGTTTTCGTTTCGCTTCCGATCTTTTGTCTCTCTTATCTTCAAGGGAATCAACTGGATTCAGAGGAATATTCTCATCCATATTTCAAGCAGTGCTTCAAGTGCCCACACACAAAAACCTTAGGGTATCTTTGAAAACAATTCATGTATTCGATCGTAATTATCTCCCTTTGGCAACAGAATATAGCCAGCGCTTCCGGTATCCTGCGGAGCATATAGCAGGCCGTCATCAGAATTGTCAACGACAACATCCCGAGAGAGTTTCACTTCTTTATTTTCAAGATATAAGTCGAAGAATCGTTTCAATTCCCACGGCGCCATATCTGTCTGCACATTGCTCCCAAGATTATTAAGGATGCCGTTCAGCTTACCGAAATCGGAGAGCGTTCCGAGGCTCAGAAGCTTCAATTGAATTGCCTCAATAACCATATGCTGGCGCTTCGCGCGCTCGAAATCATTTGAATTGTATCGCGCTCGCGCAAAACAAAGCGCTTTTTCTCCATCAAGAGTATTGTCCCCGGCCGGCAATTCAAATACCCCGCCACATTCAACATCTTTATTGAAACAAAGCGGGTACGAAGCAACCACTCGACGACGCCCGCTCTTCGTAGTGACGTATTTATTCTCATATTGGAGTGGACTCGTTGGAACCGTGAAAACATTCGCATCGCATACATGGGGCTGTCGAAACTGATTCGATTCGCTAAACGGAGCGTCAAGGTGTACCGTCACTCCTCCAACCTCGTCTATCAATTGTTTAAACCCGTCGAAATTTATGGAAGCAGCATATTGAATCGGCTGACCTGATACCTCCGACAGAATAGTCTTCATCTCATCAAGTCCCTGACCCTTCCCTTTCTGTTCCCCCGAAAAATGCACATAATTAATTTTCTGCTTATCCGAGGTCCCAGGAACCGTCACATACAAATCTCTTGGGATCGACACCAACGAAGCACGCGGAGCATCTCCTTCCCCATTTTTCGGATGGAAAGAAAGGATCATGATAGTATCGGCAAGAAGTCCGCCAGCAGCGTCATTTGCACCCCTCATGCCCAGAAGAGCAACATTGACCCGTCCGCTTTCCTCACCGGCAAGCTGCTTCTGAACCCCGGGAAGGGAATTGACAATATTTGAAAGAATGCTTCCCTTCGGAGCAATCCGACCCACTATCGACCCGGCCTTCCAGAGTATCGCGCCTCCAAGCAAAACAAGAACGGCAATGACGCCGAGAACCCACTTTATCCAGCGGCGTTTTCGCGGAGCGTTCTTTGTTCCGGAGAATCGAGGATCAGCAGGCGTTTGTTTCGAAAAAAAAGTGTCCGGCATACAAGAAATTAACCGGTTAAATGAAAAGATGACGCAGTTCTCTTATGAAAACATATTTCCTCATACGCCGCAAGAATGTCTTTCGCGCTCTTTTCCCACGAAAAATATTTCGCGCGATCCTTCCCTTCCCGAATAAGACGCTTCCGCTCACTGCCAGTTTGAATTGCAAGTCGAAGCGCATCAGCAAACGACTTCGGATCATCCGGGTTTGCAAATAGCGCCGCATCCGATCCGGTTTCACGAAGTGCGGGAATATCCGACGCTACCACCGGAACTCCGCAACTCATTGCTTCAAGCATTGGGATTCCAAATCCCTCATACTTCGACGGAAAAGCAAATGCGCGAGCGGCTGAAATAAGAGCCCGAACGTCTTCTTGTTCGACAAACCCCGGAAAAACTATCGATGACTCGAGATTGAGTCGTCGGACAATTCGGTCAATCTCCGGATCGACATGATGACCAAGCCGGTTTCCCGCAATCACCAACCTAAGATTTTGATCTTCTCCTCGAAGAAGCGAAAAAGCTTCGATAAGCCGGGGCACGTTTTTTCTTGGCTGCAATGTCCCGAGCGAAAGAACGAAAGAATCAGGAAGTCGATATCGATCGCGCACGCGGCGCTCCCCATCAGTCGCCGCGCGCTCTACAAGAAACTCCGGAGCGACAGCGTTCCATGCAACAAGAATCTTTTCCTCGGGAACTCGGTAGAATTTCATGACCTCACGCTTTGTGAATACCGAAGGCACGACAATGAGATCAGATCTTGAGAGGCTTCGCGGGATAAACGCATTCAAAAAAAACCGGTCTAAAAACGATATGAACCTGGGTTCGGCGCGAAATGACACGTCGTGAATGTGCGTCACAAGCGCCGTGCGACGAGGAACAAAGAGCGGAGCAATATACTGCGTATGATAAATATCTATCTCGTGAGCAGCAAGATACCGAGGAATATGCCAAGCATTCCAATCGAACTTTGTTCGGGCGGAATCCAGCAGAACAAGATGAAAATTCTTCTTTCCGGAAATGCCAAGGCGCATCGATATTTCTCTTTGCTCCTCCGCGCTCCTTCGATCAAGGAAAAGCTGGTATTCATTTTCCGAATCTATACAGGACAATTCTCGAACAATATTGAGGAATACCGCTTCGTCCCCGGTCCGTTTTCTTCCGATATTGCGAATGTCAATGCCGATGCGCATAATAGTTCCGTTTCCATTATTCAACGTAATCCTCAGCGATTAGGAGATTGATTCACCCTTCTCCGCATGCTCCGCTCCGCCCCCGGGAGCATCCCTATTCCGCCAAGCCATACCCAGATGAAACCGAGTAAAATTCCCGAGTTGAAGAGGCTAAATATGGTGAAACCAGACCACGACACAAGAAAAAACATTGAGACGAAGTTCCCATCTCGAAACTCGCCCGAATACGAAATACCTCGAATAGCCAGGTACGGAATTGCCATCCAAAGAACAAGGAAAGAAATCGCGCCGATTATTCCAGATCCGAGCCATACCTCGAGGAAGACATTGCTCGCATTGAAAGCATTTCCCCGCTCATCCGTGCCCAGGATGCCACCAATGCTTCCCCATCCGATTCCAAGGAACCAATGCTCGCCCACCTCTCGGAACACCGTTTCCCGAGCAGTACGGCGCGCATCGATGCTCGGGTCCGGTCGGAGAACCGTAGAAATATGCCGCCCCGAAATCCGCTCGGACTCAATCTCCTCCAGCCGAATATGCCGACACCCGAGAGAAGAAAGTTCCTCGTTATGACGTATCGTTTGAGGCAACAAAACGACATCATTACAAGACACTGTTATCTCTTGAAACCCCGAGATTCCGCTTCTCGCCCGATTAGAAAGATCGAAGCTCGTAAGATTGAAGCCGCGCGCAAGGGATACCGCCGAGACGAGAGAGATAAAAATAAGCAAACCGGAAGCCATCGTATTCTTCCATTCCCATTCCGAGAACTTCCACGAATGATTCTGAAAGAGGAGAAGGAAAAGAAATACGAGAATGGAGATTGCTCCAGAAATCCAAGCGCTCCGAGAAACCGTAAGCAAAAGTCCTAAGAAAGAAAGCGTTAAAATACCAAAGATCCCAAGAAGAAAGACAAGATCCGGATTCGGCCTCCTAGAAGACGGATTTAGATTCCTCTTTGAGAGGATATACGCCGCCGCGACGCATGCAAGGCTGAGTGGCAACAAGGAGAACATCCCGAACCAGTCAGGTTCAGGAAAGAACGCGTCAACCCGCCCAGGCATAGCTTCAAACGACAACAATCCTTTGGAAAATCGAAAGCCCTGCCAAATAGCAAAGAGAACCGAGAAAATTGATCCGAGAATAACAAAGGGGAACACTCGCCTACCATCGCGCTCGTCCCGTAGAAAATAGCGCGCAAGGAAGAACGGCAAAAGAAACGACAAAAAAACGATAGCTTGAAAAATCGATCGGGACACATTCGCGGATCCGAGAGCCGAAACAACTCCGCCAATTGCCACCATGACAGGGAGACTATCGAACCACTGAAGGGATGGGGGTGGGATGCTGCCACGCTTCGCCCACGATCGAAGAATAATGCCGGCAAAAATCGCAACACTGAGGACTTGATACGGCCGGAGTGAAATAGGCAGTATCTCTTCGCCAAGAGAAATCACTTCCAATGGAAGCAGGGATAGAAGCAAAAAAAACATCCAAACCGGACGGACCACTGACCCAAGAAAGGCGAGGGCAGCCACAGTAAGAAAGAGGCGTCCTTCCCCAAGGGAGAAGCCGAAAGATTTGATTGGCGGAAAAGAAATGAATACGAATGGGACCAAAACAGCCAATAATCCGAACGCTGCAAAGAGATATCTCTTTCTCATAGAAGAATTAGGGTCGATCGAACGAAGGTATTCTCTCAAGAGTCCACGGCCAAACACTCGAATTCCGCTTACATCCGCCCGGAACCCTGCCCAACCGCAAGACGAAGCAGCTTGTCGGAAAAATGTCTCCATGAGAAAAGAGAAGCTCTTTCTCTTCCTCGCTTCGAGAGAATTTCTCGAAGATCCTTTCGGGAAAGAACATTGCGAATGGTGAGCGCAATGTCCTCAATATTCTCCGGATCGCAATACAGAACCGCATCGCCTCCTACCTCTGGCAATGCCGACACTTTGGAAGTCACCACCGGAATACCAACATTCATTGCTTCCAATACTGGAAGACCAAATCCTTCGTATTTTGACGGGAAAAGGAATACTCTCGCATTCGCATAGAGCGCTGGAACATCTTCTTGCGGGACTAATCCAAGAATTCGGACGAATGGACTGAGATCGAGTTCCTTCACAAGACGTTCGACATCAGTCACAAGAGGAGAGAGCTGCGGCAAAAGCCTTCCTGATATCACAAGGGGCGGCGTCGCCGGTGAAAGATGATCCCGCTTCTCACGGTCGAGAAGCATTTTGTATGCCCGCAACACCCCCTCGGCATTCTTTCGAGATTCAAGTCCTCCCCCGTGATAGAGATATCCCGGCGAAAGATGGTATCTTCGCATTACCTCGGCACCTCGTTCATCGGAAACCGATTGCTTGAATATTGGATCAACATCTATTCGGTTCACGGAAATCGATGAGGGAGAGACACCAAGCTGCTTCACGATATCCTTTTCGGTCCGGGAAGATACGGCAATGATTCTATCGGCACGCTTTATTCCTCGTTCGACGCCTGCCCAGTCGAAACGCTTCCGCCAATTATTGAGATACTCGCTTGGAAAGAGTCTCGGGATAATATCGTGCACCACCATGATATGCCTTGTGGATGACGAAACCACCGTCGACGATTGAAAAAGACTTATAAACACGTCGCATCGGTCCTGCCGAATTGCTTCGGGCAATAGAAACCGTTCCCACCATATTTTCCTCATAAGATCATCTCTCCGCCACGGCGGCAAAAAAGGTCTCCGGGCAATTCCCTCTGAAATTCCAGCGTGTTTAGAGATTGGCTCTTCCGAATACAAGATGAACTCAGCCGAAACATTCTCGGAAAGGTTTCTCAGAAAGTGGAGCGTTACCTGTCCAATTCCCGTATACGGCTTCCTCAAAAATGTCGCGTTTATTCCAATTCTCATAAAGAGCGTCGTCAGTGTGCTCTCATTATATCATGTAACGATGCCTACTCTCTCCGGATCAAAAACACAGAAACACGCCCGCTTGAAACACGGTCAAGAATCGGACGCCCGTCTATTTCAGAAGCCGCATCGAACGCCCGAGTTTTTTTCCGGATCAGAAAAACTGGTCCGGGTTTCTCCGGCAAGCCCTTCCCTTCCCATCGGACAATCGACTTTCCTTCTCGGAGAAGCGAATATTCTATTGCCCGATGAAATCGTTTCCTGTAGCTTCTCATCCCGATCAAGTGCGAAGCTCCGCCTTCGGGCGTATTCCGTGCAATAAATTCGGCAAGCGGCTCCACTTCTCCGAGAACGCTCGTGTCCCCATCGCTTACCTTTCCGCTCTGGAAAGAATCGAATTCTTCTTTTAAGAACCAGACATTTGAAATGAAAACGGTCAGGACAAAGATCCAGAAAACCGCGCGAAACACCGCTCCCTTCCGAGAAAGAAAACTCCCCCAAGCCGCAAGGAGAACAAACGGCACAAAGGCACTTGCAAGAAAATACCGCATGGCGATTTCGTTTGCGACCGGGATAATGAGAAGGAAGAGCGCGATTGAATATGCAAGCACCGCAGCAAGGAGAAATCTCTTCTGAGAATTCTTTTCTCTTCGAGCAGAGATGCCGAGCAGCAAAAACCCTCCGACGGTAAACATAATCTCAATGAGCGCGATCGTCGAATCGAGGGGATTCCCCCATGAAGTCTTGTTTATAACCGACGAAAATCGATTGCAGTCATCCGAATTCCCGAGGCCCGAAAGGATAAAAGCGTCCGCTCTAACATGGCAGAGAGCATCTCTCCCAAGCCTATTGAAGAATGAAGGAGAATCCTCGGTGTGCGCAGACAGACCCTCAAAAAAGGCTCCTGTATTCGAGAAATCGTTCCGTACTTCAGAAAGCGCAAACGGGATATTAAGGAAGGCTGCCGTACCTATCGCAATGCCCGCGACGCCAAACGACAATTTCTTCTCAAAAAAAAGCATCAGGAAAAACCCGAGAGCGAGAAGTGGCAACAGAACAAGAAGAAACGTGTGCAACTGCACCCCGACACCGAGAGAAATCCCAAAAACAGCCGCCCAAAGACGCTGCCGACGCCCCTCGCTACTCAGTACCAACGCAGCTGAAAGAAGGAAAAGCGCCGTGAAAAATGGCATCGTGTTCGGATTCCATTGGAAGCGCCCGTAACGAACCATAAATCCGGACACAGCAGAGAGGGACGCAGCAAGAAGTCCGAGTTTCTCTCCAAACATTCGCGTCACTAGAAAAAAGATGAGCGGAACAGTAAGAATCGAGAAAAGAAGATCGGGATAGGCAAGCGAGTCTGGAGAAAATCCAAAGAAAGTTCCCGAAATATACGAGAAATAATGAGTAATTGGGCCAAGCTGGAAGTCAGTTCCACCAGCGGGCGGCCCAAGGAGCGGGATATGGCCGCGAGTCATTTCAAACACCACCGCGGCATCCCGAGCCTGATCCGGATTAAATCGAAGCCAGTCATGAAAATGATATCCGCGAAGAAACGCTGCAATAAAGATGACCAGGATAAGCATTCGCCTCTCCCATCCCATGCGATGCAGCGCACCGACGAAGTCATTGAGAAATTCTATTTTCATTGGAATCGGAATAATGGTAGTATGCCCGGCCACTTTCTAGAGCCTCCGAAATACGTCTCGCCACGTTTCAGCCTGTCCGCTCGCTTCGTCCTCGGCTTTTGCGCGAGCCTTCGGATCAGCGGTCCCTCCCCGCTTATCAAGAACCAGCACTCGAAGATCCCCGATATCCATCGTTTCATCTTCGACATTTCCGCTTGGAAGAGATTTCAGGAGCGCATAGCGACAAAAACTCGGCCCATCATACCGCTTCCCGCGGCGGATGCGGTCATCCCCAGCGAGACGAAACGCATACAAGAAAGTATGCATGAAATCCATTGATTGGCCGCGATACTCAATAAATATATTCTCGTGCGGACAGTCTTTTATCATAAACTCAGTCGCCCGCTTCACTTGTCCCCAGCTCCACCACATAGCGTCCTTCTTCAACTTCAGCACGACAGTATCCTTCTTTGGCGAAACATACTGGTATTTCGACATGCGGATCTCCGAAAGCCACTGGAACGTCAGAAACCCGTTTGATACGGTGCTTGCAGCAAGGAAAACTATCGCAACAAGCGGAAACGCCTTCTTCCATCGGAAAATCGAGAAACGAGAAACCATTCCCATAAAGAGAATCGGAACAAAAAGAAGCGGGAGATAGAATCTCGGCTTATCAACGGACGTCGCAAGCGGTATATAGAGCACATAGAAAGCAATGGTCCACAGAAACACGGCGAGCAGCGATCTTCGACGGGATTCGTCCAATTCTTTTCGGAATAACGAGAAATTCAGCCACATTCCTCCAACAAAGAGCAGTGCCCCGACATACGATACGACCTTCGGACCGCCAAAATATCCCGTTGCAATACGGAAGAAGTTCTCTCCAAAATTTTCAGTAACCCCCCGAAGATTTCCCACCAACCCCCTGCCAGACCCTTTTGATCCGAGAGCTTCGAGAAACTCGCTGGCATTTTTTCCGTGATTCAAAATATCTCCTACAAGAACGGGAAGATAAAATACGCACACGATACAGAAGAAAACGAAAACCCCGCGCCATGACCAAACTGATCTGACATGGGAAAATTGAGCTATCGAATACAAAATCACAAACACCGGAATCGCCGCCGCGACTGTAAAATGAAGCTGGGAAACGACGCCATAGGAAAGCCCAAGAAGCGCATACCACCGCAAACTAACGTCTTTTTCCGCAGAGAGGAGCCTGAGAAATGCATAAAAAAAGAGAAGACCGAAGAATGTAACGGAATTCGGATTCCAAGAGAATCGAGCATATTCCGTCCCGAGAAAACCATAGGAGAAAGCTACTGTGAGCATCATCGACCAGTTTCGATCAAAAATCTGCCGAGCCACAAGGAAAAACACAAACAACGAGAGAAAGGAAAACAGAAGGACTGGAAATGCCAACGCTCCCGGCGAAGCCGAGTGGAAGAGAATCCCCGAAAGAGACTGAAAATAATAAAAGATCGGACCAAGCCGGAGATCAGTGCCTCCTGCCCGGGGGCCAAAAAGTGGCAAATACCCAAGGCCACCCTCAACCACATGTATCGACACCATCGCATCCCGGATCTGGTCAGACTTCACAACCATCCAATCGTCATAATGAATCGAGCGAGCGAGGATCGCTCCAAAAATTGCCACCCCAAAAACAACTAAAGCCCAATCAACTCGCGCAAGCATCGAACGAAATATTCTCAAGTCCATAATAAAAGAAAAAATTCTGTCCCAAGAGCATTCTTGTATAAGCAGATTTCAGATCGCTTCACATTTCACATGAGGGAAATCC
>CAZETL010000001.1:11157-42924 GCA_964515255.1 uncultured Bdellovibrionales bacterium
GGGAAATCCTTGCGCGATTTCACTCCTCTTCCGTCTCGGTTTCTTCATTGTTTCTCTGGGAGGAAAATTTCCGATGGAAAACGTCGCCCCAGAAAAGTCGATCGCTGCGACGTCGCTTCTCATCCAGCCAGAAAACGTCTTCATTCTTTGCGTGACCCTTGAACTGGAACTCCGGATCAATAGTCCGGCCATTAAACGTTATTTCCGAAACAGCGATTTGTCCAACAATGTCGAATGATTGGATTGAAAACGGCTCTCCAAATTTGTCTGTAACCGACTGAAGGCTAGCCTGTTCAGCAGGAACGATTGCAAAGAATCTTGCCTTCGGATCGCGATTCATTTTCATGGTCTCGTATGGAAATTCGATACCATTCGGCTGTTTCAGCTCAAACAGATATTCGATTGGAGCGATGTGTTCCGGCTTAACGTAGAAATAAAGCCGCTCGCCCGGATGAATCTTGCTCGCGATGAGATCGACGGCTCGCTCCAATTGCCCAAGAGTCACTCCGTCCTTATTTTTCAAGATGATGGTCCGAGACACCGGCGCGTCTCCCTTTTGCGCTGCTGCCTGCTCCTGAAACCAAAGGCGAATTCCCCAGATATTCGCAACGGCAATGCCAGCAAAGATAACCCCGCCAACAAGGAATCCCGCACGGCGAAACCGATGCCCAAGTTCGTCAAAGAGACTTCCGAAGAGCAGAAGCGGGATTGGCAGTACCACGAGAAAAAACCTCGGGCGAAGCTGAAACGCAACCGGAACAGAAAGAATAAAGAAAACAGAGCCCCACACAAAGATCAGCCGCATCAAATCTTTCCCGCTTCCTTCAGGAAGCCGCTTCAACCGAACCCCAGCCGCAACAATCCCAGCGACGAGGAAAAGACCTGTTGCCCCAAGAGGGATCCGATTTTTACGTGAGCTATCAGTGAGGCAGCCTGACGTAACAATGAGGCAAGCATAGCGACTATTCTCGCTCCACGCTTCCGCAATTCCTTCAAGCATTGGTTTTGCATCCTGTTTCTTCGTCATTGCTTCAATGAAATTCCTCGTGTTCTCCCCGCCGCGAAGAAGTTCATTTGCAAAAATCGGAACCGATAGCATGAATAAGACCAGCATGAAAACTGCTCCGAATTTTGCAACTCTGATTACAGTCGCCAGATTGGCAAATTCCCGCAAAGATTCCTTTCGCCACAGCGAATACTTCCACAGCAAGAAGAGGGCGGTCACCCCAACGAGACTCATCATTCCGAAAAAGTGCAGTTGAGATCCAATTCCAAAACCCAGAGCCCAGAGCCCAAGGAACCAATATTTTCGCTTCCCGGAAGGCTCGTTCGCAAAACGGATCATTCCAAACATCGCAAGCAGAAAAAAGAACGGGAGAGGGTTCGGATTCCAGGCAAATCGAGAGTATTCAACGCCGAGAAACGAAACCGCTAGAAGGAAGGCGACGAGAATCGAGGCAAGCGCAGAATAGGCAAGTCTTGCCACAAAGAAGATCATCAGTATGGCAAGCACTCCAAACAGAAGGTCAGGGTAAGCAAAGACCCAGGGATCGACCGAATGGAACAACGTCCCGGAAATATACTGAAAATAGTAATAGATCGGACCGACTCTCAATAAGCCACTCTCAAGGTCGATAGCTCCAACCCGCTGCCCAAGGAGAGGAAGGTACTCCGCTCCTTTTTCGACCGCGTCGGAAATAAGCATGGCATCCCGAGACTGGTCAAGTTTGAAATAGAGCCACTCAGAGAAGTGAGCCGATCGCAGCCAAAAACCAAGAGCGAGAACCATTCCAATCGCTGCGGCTATTGTGCATGTCCTCAAAGATATTCGCGCCATAGGTTGCAACCAAAGCCCCCTGTTTTAAAATTTTCAGCTAGATCAAAGAAACAGAAAATCCCCAACATGCGGAGAGTCTGACACTCTCAATCTCCTGAACCGACAAGCTTCTCCACAACGATATCACGATACGACTCCCCTACAACATCAGTCGCCCGACCATCTCGAACCGAAGCTATATGCACGTTTTGAAAAGCAAGATCTCGAATCGGACTTTCTGGGAGACCTGTGAGCGTGAAGGGGGACTTCGACCATTCCACCGAGATATTCTTCATTGAGATATCTCGAAATACCGGGGAATGATCCAGATCATCTTTATGGAGGGGCGTCCCGTACGTCATATCCATTTGGATCGCATCGAAGACAACTCTCTTTGCCCGTATATCCTCAAGGAAGATATTTTCAATAACCCCGCCTCGCCCGCGCATCGATTTCATCCGGACGCCAAAATCCGCCCTCTTGATATTTACGTTATACGCAAACACGTTCCGTACGCTGCCGGACATCTCGCTCCCAAACGCAATCCCTCCATGCCCGTTCTCGACTACAATATCGTGGACTACGATATTTTCCGACGGCTTCGCAACTCGAAGCCCATCCCGATCTTTTCCGGATTTTATCACAACCGCATCGTCTCCGGTCCGAAAAAACGAGTCCTGAACAATAACATTTCGAGACGAATCAATGGCAATGCCGTCAGTATTTCGAGCATCTGTAAATATCTTCACATTGCGCACGAGAATATTCTCACTATATATCGGGTGAATGGTCCAACTCGGACTCGAGAGCAACTGAACACCCTCAATCAGAATATTCCGACAATTCACAAACTGTACAAAAGATGGCTGGAGCGTGTCTTCGGGAGACGCAAAATTCCGATTTTCGACCGAGACGCCTTCATCCGCCATCTTCTCCAATTTCGCAAGAGACGGCTCTTGGACCGCGTTCCATTCGTGCCACATAGCTCCATTGCCATCAAGATCCCCATCTCCGGTTATTGCAATGTTTCGGCAATCCTTCGCATAGATGAACGAGGAATAATTGTACAGCTCAATTCCTTCAAACCTTGAGAAAACCGCTGGGAGATATTCTCGGACATCGTTCGAGAAGACAATTCTCGATCCTTTCTCGAGCACGAGGTTTATGTTGCTTGCAAGACGAATCGCTCCCGTTTTCCAGATTCCTTTCGGAACGATGACGCGTCCGCCTCCCTGCTTCGAGCAGTGCTCAACCGCCTTCCGAAAACTTTCGGTGTTTGAGATGATGCCGCCGGAAACCGCTCCAAAATCCGCAATAGAACATGTGCGATCGGGAAATATCGGATCTGAAACCAAAGGCATCGAAAACGGCGATTCGCGGAGCGGCGAAGAAACTTGCGGAGCAGTGCGATTCGCTTCTCGGCCTCCTACAAGAGATCGAGCATCCAATATGTCAGCACGCACGCTTGTTTCCACGACCGCAAACAAGCTCCCAAAGAATATGAGAGCTGCAATGACTGCAAGAGCAGCAGAATCTGAATCCTTTCGGTCGCGGTGAAATGCCAAGAAAGAAAAAACAGAGAAATCCAGCATATACCGTCTATGATACACAAACTTTCTGGAGTTCCAAAGAGGCGGAAAATCTGGTACGCTGTCGGCATATGAAACACTCTTCCCAAAGCCTTCTCGGCATCCTTCGATCGAGAAACACCCTACACGCGCTCGTTGTCGCGATTATTCTCTCCATCCACGCATATTTCGGCCTCCCTCGGCTTGAGACGTACTCCGCGGTTGACGAGCCATACTGGACCTATGATCGAACTCCGGATTTCTGGCGGGCTGTTCTCGATGCAAGGTGGAAGAGCACCGACGTCAATGACAAGCCAGGCATTACCGTTGCCATCATTTCGGGAGCAGGACTCCTCACTATCGACCCGATGCCGTATGCACCGCTTCGCGACGAGCCGAAAACAGACGAACAGCTCGCCGCCATCAAGAAGATCAACGTCGCATTCCGCCTTCCCATCTATCTTTTCGCCCTTCTCTCTCTTCCTCTTTTGTACCTCCTTGTTCGTTCGGCGGTCGGAGCGACAACCGCCATTTTATCGACGGTATTCGTCGGGCTTTCCCCGATACTTCTCGGCATGTCCCTCATCATAAATCCCGACTCACTTCTCTGGATATTCCTGCCATTCGCCATTCTCTCGAGAATCGCTTATGGGAAAACTCGGAAATTAAAATTTCTCATCTTTGCGGGATTCGCAACCGGACTCGCTCTCCTCACAAAATACGTCGCGAA
Organism: uncultured Bdellovibrionales bacterium; assembly: GCA_964515255.1. Classification (GTDB taxonomy): domain Bacteria; phylum Patescibacteriota; class Minisyncoccia; order Moranbacterales; family UBA1568. The sequence continues at coordinate 15,272 of CAZETL010000001.1, forward strand.
TATTCTCTTCGTCTTTTTTTTCGCATTCCCGTTCCTTGAGTACCTCTTCGCTGAAGAAAAACAATCCCCGGCGATTTTCCTCAAACGCACTCTCCGCGACCTCCTGATCATTATCGGCGTGTCGCTTGCCATATTTACCCTCCTCTATCCTGCCACCTGGGTAAAGCCCGAAATGATCTTGAAGGGGACCATCCTATCCGCCGCCTTTAAAAGCACGTGGCCGATCTTTGCCGGAGCAATCGCCATCCTCACTCTCGATGCAGTCCTGATCCGAGGACGCGCAACGGGCGCCATTCTCTCATTTCTCTCTCGATGGAAGGGTATTGTGTCGGCATTCTTTCTCTCGCTCTTTCTCGCACTTGTCTCGTTCACGCTTGCGAATACCTGGCTCCGAATGAGATGGTTTAATTTCGAATCATTCGTCATGTCGCCGAAGAATTCCGAAGACACCGCGACGATTCTCAAATCGGTCGGCAGCATCCTATCGGACTTCTATTGCCTTGTCTTTGGCATACATCCGCTCATTCTCGCGTTCTTAATCTCCGCTCTGCTTCTCTCTATATTCCGAAGACTCCGCCACTCACAAGAAACATTGGTCCTCGTCTCATTCTCGTTCTTTATCATGCTCTACTATATCGGATCGACGGCGAATTATGTGATCGCAACCGTCCGTTACCAGATAGCCCTCTACCCGCTCGCCTGCATCATGGCCGCAATCGGCGCAGCATCAATCGCAGAACGAATCGGCGTTCGACAAGAGAGACCTCTCGTCAGAAACATCGCACTTCCGATCTTCTTTTCCGCCATTCTCATTGGAAGCCTTGTTGTCATTCGACCGCATTACCTTGCCTATTCTTCCTCTCTTCTCCCGGAGACACACGTTCTCAACTATAAAGACATGGGCGACGGGAGCTACGAAGCGGCAATGTACCTTAACTCGCTACCAAATGCGCGCGAGCTCCGCGTATGGTCCGACAAAGGAGCCGTCTGCGCAATGTTTGTCGGGGATTGCTCCGTAAGCTTCAATCAAAAACGATTCAAAGCAGCAGTTCCGGACTATCTCGTTCTTTCGACCGGCCGTAGACGAAAAACAACGAATATGTGGTCGTCCGACTCAGTGCCGCTCGACTTCAAGTCCGCCTACGAAACTGCTCCGGCAGAATTCTCCCTTCTTCTCGACAACCGTCCCAATAACTTTGTGAAGGTCGTAAATGCCGACACTGTCAGGAGGGTCGTGGAAAAATAAAGAACTTCGGAAATAACGATTTAAGTATGTTCGTCCATTCAAACGCTCCCATGAGAGTGGGCGTAATTTTCCGTCGAATATAGAAATATTGAGAAATTCACCATAAAAAAGCAAAAAGCGAGGCTTTCACCTCGTTTTTTGCTTATCCTTCGGCATTCCCTTCTTCTTTCTATTCCTTTTTCCCATCTTCTACCTCTGCATCCTTTGGCTCATTCTCCGAACCACCTGGCTTTTCATCCGTCGTTCCCGATGTTTGATTCCCAGCCTCTTGATTTTCGGACGCCGCCTTGTAGAGCTTCTCGCCGATCTTTTGCGCCGCTTCGGAAAGATTCTGCGACATCTTCCTGATCGCTTCGAGATCATCCCCATTCTTCACCTTGTTGAGTTCAGCGATAGCTTCTTCCACTGGCTTCTTCTCATCCGCCGAAATCTTATCCCCTGCTTCTCGAATTGCCTTTTCGGTCGTATAAACAAGCGTATCCGCCATATTTCTTGCCTCGACAAGCTCTTTCTTCCGCTTGTCTTCTTCAGCGTGAAGCTCGGCGTCTTTTTTCATCCGCTCGACTTCCTCTTTCGAGAGACCAGTTGAAGATTCGATCCGGATCGACTGCGTTTTGTTTGTAGCCTTGTCCTTCGCTGTCACCGAAAGAATGCCGTTCGCATCAATATCAAATGACACTTCAATCTGCGGGACGCCGCGCGGTGCGGGCGGAATCCCGTCCAAGATAAATCGCCCAAGCGATTTATTGTCAGCCGCTGTCTCGCGCTCCCCTTGGAGCACATGGATTTCCACCGATGGTTGAGAATCCGCCGCCGTCGAGAACACTTTCGATTGCGCAATCGGTATCGCCGAATTCGAGTCAATGATCGGCGTCCTCATGCCGCCCAATGTCTCGATACCGAGCGTAAGCGGCGTTACATCAAGAAGGAGTACGTCTTTCACTGATCCCTCAAGCACACCTCCTTGTATTGCCGCGCCAATCGCAACCACTTCGTCAGGATTCACCGAAATATCCGGCTTCTTACCGAAGAATTCCTCAACTGTCTTCAGGACAAGCGGCATGCGCGTCATGCCTCCCACCATGACTACTTCATTGATATCGGCTTTCGAGAAACTCGCGTCCGAGAGAGCCTTCTTCACTGGCTCAAGCGTCGCCATGACGAGATCATGGACAAGCTCTTCGAGCCTTGCTCGAGTAAGTTTCATGACGAGATGCTTTGGGCCAGATGCATCAGAGGTGATAAACGGCTGGTTGATTTCCGTTTCCTGTGCTGTCGAAAGCTCAATCTTCGCCTTCTCTGCAGCTTCTTTGATACGCTGAAGCGCAAGCGGATCCTTCGACAAATCAAGCCCTTCCTGTTTTCGAAACTCATCAAGAATCCAATGGATCACTTTTTGGTCGAAATCATCCCCACCCAAATGCGTATCGCCATTCGTTGATCGAACTTCCACGGTATCTTCTGCTACCTCGAGAATCGAGATATCAAATGTCCCACCTCCGAGGTCGTACACGGCAATTTTCTCATCTTTCTTCTTATTGAAACCATAGGCAAGCGCCGCCGCTGTCGGCTCATTGATGATGCGGCGCACCGTGAGACCGGCGATCTCGCCTGCTTCCTTGGTCGCTTTGCGCTGCGAGTCGTCGAAATAAGCCGGGACTGTAATAACCGCTTCAGTAATTTTCTCCCCGAGACGATCTTCGGCATCCGCCTTCAATTTCTGGAGCACCATCGCGGATATCTCCTGCGGCGAATACTCCTTCCCTCCCATCACCACTTTGACACCCTCCCCTGCCGGAACAATGGAGTACGGAAGCGTTTTCTGATCGCGCGCTACCTCTTCATCGTCGTGGCGGCGCCCGATGAGGCGTTTAATTGAGAAAAGTGTATCCTTCGGATTCGTCACCGCCTGCCGCTTTGCAAGGAGTCCAACGAGACGCTCTCCTGTTTTCGAAATCGCGACCATCGATGGCGTCGTGCGATTCCCTTCTTTGTTCTCTATAATCGTCGGGACCCCCCCCTCGACAAAAGCCATTGCCGAATTGGTCGTCCCGAGATCGATACCAAGTATCTTTCCCATAAGTTTTTCAACAAATTATGCGTATTATGAACCAGTCAGTACCGCGCGACGCGTCTATATTTCGTAGGCGCACCCGCAAGGATACTTTCTCGCTATTTTTAGTGTACAAAATGAATTAGCACTCGTCAAGTGAGAGTGCTAATTCATAAGAGCTTGCGTTATTGACACTCCCAGATCGAGGCGCGATTTCAAAACATCTCATCGGCTTGATCCAGCGTTCCATATCTCATCGCTGCGATACGCATAGAGATACAGTCCGACAGTCAGCGGAAGTCCGATAGCTACCACAAGTATCTGCATCAACGGACACCATGATCCAGAACACGAAGCGCCTCCTCGCGTCGCTTCCTCGACTCGTTGGAAGACCTCAAGCGGCCATAAAATAACCATGATCCAAAACACCACTCTCCACATCCCACGAAATCCAAACTTCTTCCCCCAGGAAAAAGCGATGAGTCCAAAAATCGGCACGAGACAAAGAAGAAAAGTTACCAGAAAAACAGCGATTGGCACGGGCGAAAAACTCCACCAGAAACTCAACTGATCCGAGCTGAGAACGCCAGCTATCGCAGATACCGCGGCAACCACAAGAACTCCGGCATACATCTTCCAAAAGTACCGCATAGGAATGCCCCAAAGAATAACCGATCCATTCCGCTGAACATTCCCAAGAATGTTCAGCGTCTGGACGGACTACCCCCTTACTTCACCTTCACGGCAATCCGCTTTGGCTTCACTTCCTCTGCTTTCGGAATCGTGATCGTTAGAATCCCCTTCTCATAGGAAGCTTCTGCACGATCTCCCGATACTTTCATCGGAAGAATGATGGAGCGGGAAAATTCTCCTCGGCTAATTTCCTTCCGATAGTAATCCTCGCGCTTCACTTCCCGCTCATCCTCGCTTGCCCCTGAAACCGTGAGCACATCGTTCTCGATCGTGATATTCACCTTGTCGGGATCAATCGCTGGCAATTGGAAGTCCACGATTACATTGTCCTTATCCTGGCGAATATCAACAGCCGGCGCAAACCCCCTGCTCCATACGTCTTCATCGAGGAAACGGTCGAGTTCGCGCATCGGTGACCAATGAATAATGCTTCGCGTCATAAGTACTCACCTCCCTTCTGATAGAATTTCAATAATGAAAAGTCGGGCGATTATCCTACCAGCACCTTTGCCGGCCGAATAACGCGGGCTCCCATCTTGTATCCTGGCTGCAGAACCTCCGCGATTCGTCCGCCTTCGGAACTCTCCTCTCCATCCTTTCGTCCGATAGCTTCATGAAGATATGGGTCAAACATCTCTCCCTCTTTCGCTTCAAATGAGACGATTCCGTGTTCTTCAAGCACTGCGTCGAGCTGTTTCCCAATATAGGTAATGCCCGTCATCCACGATCCGTTCCTTGATTCTTCCGGCACGTGAACGGACGCAGCTCGAAAATTATCAACCACCGGAATAAGATCTTGAGCGAAACGCTCCGAACATATCATTGAAAGTTCCTTCACGCGCTCTTCCTGCCGGCGTCGATCGTTCTCGAAGTCCGCGAAAATCCGCTTCGCATCATCAAGATGCTCATGCTCTTTTAGTCGGTCTGCAGCACTCTTTACAAAACGCTTGAGCCATTCACCGCATTCATCGCTCTTCTCAATTTCTTCCAAAGTCATCCATCGATAATCCTCGTGTTCGGAACTCAAGACGATCTCTCCCGAAAGATACCTCGAGACAAATCCGAGATGGAGTATTTTCCTCTCCGGGTACTCGAGCGCCATACGGTCGGCAAGTATCCATGCATCCGTCTTCACTTCACCTATTTCCTCTCGTATCTCTCGAAGAAGTGCTTCGTCAAAATCTTCTCCAGCGCTAACATGCCCGCCAGGCAGATCCCACACCCCGTAGTGCGACGCGAAGAAACCGCCAGTCCCAGCTATTTTCACAATGAGAAAAGCGTCCTTTTCTGGATGATAGATCACTCCCTTCTGTGATACGCGAGTAATCTCGTGCCGATTGTCTGATTTTGGCGCAATGCCATTCTGTTCTTCCATAGATTTATCTCAAAAAAATAACCGCGAAGATCCCGAGAGAAGTCGCCTGTCCCCCGAGAAGCCTCTTCACACACTCGAGGATTGATTTATTCTTCGCGTAGCGCATGCGCTTTGGACCAATAATAGCGAGCACGCCCCGCTCCCCTTCCGTATTCCTATAGGGCGATACAATCATCGAGCAACTGGAAATCTCTTTGATGGGATTTTCCGAGCCGACGAAAATCTTTGTCTCGCCGTCTTTCAGCTTTGCTATAATTTCATCAAGCTTCTCGTCAATCGAATCAAGCGCTTCGACGAGGCGGCAAACTTCGTCGAGTTCGCGAAACTCCGGCTCGCCGATCAGTTCTTTCATGCCAAAGTCGTAAAGATCATCCTGCCCCACGATCCCGGACACCGCGAGACTCCCCGAGAGCGCGGAGAGTAATTTTGCCGTTGTCCGAGAAAGACGAGCGTGCCGAGCTTGAAGAGTAAGAAGTTCTTTCTTAAGCCGAACCTCTTCGTCTTTCGAGAGAACTTCCTCTCGCATGCCATGCTCGATATAGAAACGGTATCCCTTATCGGTCGGGATCCGCCCCGAGGAAACATGCGGCTGATGAAGATAGCCCTCTTCTTCAAGGACCGCCATGTCATTCCGCACGGTCGCCGAAGAAACCGCAAGCTTTGCATGTCCAACAAGCGCTTCCGATCCAACCGGCAACGCGCTCTTTGCATAGAGTTCGACAACTGCCCCGAGAATGTCTGCTTGGCGCGTATTCATATCGGCTCCAGTATACTTCTCCAGCTTAGCACTCGTCAAGTGAGAGTGCTAATTCTTCTTCCGCAAAGACTTTGTCGGCACGGGAAAGCCAACGCAAAAAAATCCCCCACTGTCTCCAGTAAGGGATTCGCATCAGTCATCCATTCGATCCAGCCTCAGACTCATTTGCATCCTCTCGCGTAGTCGATGAAAAACCGTCCGGACATGCCGGAAGCCGCCTTCGCTACGACCTTCACCCGTCCATTTGAGCTGTCGCTGCCGATCGAAGACTTGCACATATACCAGCGGTACTTGCCGTCATTGGAAACGGCGGGATCAATCAGTTTCCAACTGCTTCCGTCATCCTTCGAAAACCAGAGCTCGACCGTCGGAGATTGCTCATAGGTGACGCCGCTCCAGCGGATGTACCGGTATTCGCTGCTTGAACTGCACCGCCACGTTGCCCCGGTTGGAGGGTCTGTCACGGTGATGTTTGAAGGAGGTGGGGAGAGGACATCGTAGAAAAAGACGTAACAATTATCCCCTTCATCCGTCTCCTCATTGGCAAGGTTCGTATCGGCGCAGACTCGTGCCTCATGGGTTCCGACCGTATCGGCAATGAGAGTATCTTCCGTCATCCATTCCTCAGTCGACTGATTCGGAAGGAGTTTGGAGGACGAAGTATCGTCGCCGTCGGCATAACGGAAGTCGGCGTCTCCCGGCTTCTTGAAGAAGTAGGAGAGGCGGGTGTCGCGGGGACAGGCATCAGGTCCTTGGTTGAAGAGATTCGCTGCGAATCCGTACGACTCTCCCTTCATGAGGGAAACTCTGTGTCCCGTGAGCCGAGCGGAGGAGATGGTGAGATTGCAGTCACCTCGAATCGGATACCATTCGATATCCGATTGATTGTCGTTGTCGTCAGTTTCGGAAATACTATCCGTCGCATCGACCTTTGCCTTGAGGTAGAGTCGCTTTCCTTCCGATCCCGGAGGAACGGTGAAGGCGATCATTTCCTTCTTGGAATCATTCTCAACCAGGTACTTGCAGCGGGTTTCGCTCCTTTTGAGAAGCTTCCATGCGCCGTCGTCTACGCTCTGGGCGATTTGGTACAAAAGATCCGTCTTTACTTCAAAGTCCGGGTTGCCGGTGAAGTTTCCGTTTTGACAGTCCGTTCCATTGGAAACCGGCCAGACATTTATCTGGTAGTATCCCCCCACATTCATCAGGGTTGTTTCTTCGACAAGCCTTGTGTTTGTTCCTTCGGGGTAGGCGTGGACGGTGATCTCCTCAACCTGGAGATTGGGGAGAGCGGTGGCGGGGGGAGGAGTGGGAGCCGTATCACTCCCACCCTCTTTCCAGAGGCATGAATCGGAAGTGCTTGCGGTAAAGAAACGAGCGGAGAAAGTCGTCCGGGGGTAGCAGCCGAGCAAGGAGCAGAAGCTCTTGTCCGCCGGGTAGCTCCAGGCGTTTTCATTGTTGCGAGCGGTCCAATTGGATCCGGACTCGCAGGTAATATCCGCGGAGTCTTTCGTGTCCCAACAGAGCGTTTCTGTTGCGGAGATTTGTCCGCAGTAACGGAGAGGGGGGCCGGAGGAGAAGGGGGTGTTGTTACGAATAAATTCGACCGGATCAGTAAATGTATTCTGATCGGGCCATGAACTATTCGGCATCATACCCCATCCACTCTTTGCCATGGTGCTATATGGATCATCATGGATGGAAAAATGGAGGTGGGTATTGGGAAGAGATAGGTATACACCGGTCTTTCCAAGAGAGCTTCCCGCAATCACTTCGATTCCAGGCATGGGTACCGTCGAACATATCAAATGCCCGTATACCGCGATGAACTCTTCTCCATTTTGCTTGTTATGCCGGATGACCAACGCACAATTTCCTGGACCCCATGACTGCGGATCATTGCTTATGCCAACAATCTTTCCATCAGCGATTGCATAAATATTCGCATCGATACTGCGAGTCATCATGTCAACGCCGACATGGTAATAGCCGTCGAAATAACAGCCACCATTAGCAGGGTCACGTCCAAGCCAAGTCCCGCAAGCACTATCAAAACTTGCCGTTCCAGTCGGATAATAGAATCCCGTCGGAGTTTTATCGATCGCAAAAGCGAGCGTTGAGAACAGTGAAAGAAACAATACCATCCAAAGTCGGATAGTCATTTTTATACCTCGGATTGTTAAGATACAAAATATGGATCACGGATCATTCCGAATCCTCCTGCACGCAAAGAGTTTTCTCTACGCGCATTGAATTAGGAATACAACCTTCTCTGTCTATTTTTGAGTAGCACTACTCGATTTGTCAAAAAAAATGAAGAGATTCTTCCATTCCAGTCAATGTATCTCTAACGCCATATTCGTAAGGAGAAGCTGATGAAATTGAAAATTCATAGTCCCTTCCGGGAATAAAACTGATTAACATCCCGTCTCCAAAACCCGTATAACGAGTAGCCGCAATAGTGCCATCTATGATAATTTCTTGCGTTTGTATGTTATAGCTCTCTCTCCATCTTTTTAAAATACTATCCGTACTTCCTAGCAATGGATTATTTTTTAAATTAATGGATAAAATAATGACCCAGTCAGAATAATACTGCCCACCGTATTCTCCACCATATTTTTTCCCTTTCTCTCCAAACAAAAAATTCACCGATTTATTTTTCTCTTCTTCTTTACGCATCTCCCATCCCTCCGGATACTTCACCTCAAAACCATATTCCTCATTCCGATAGGTTTTCCAATTGGAAGTGTCAATCTTCGAAACAGGCGGCGTGGTATTTTCCGGATTTTCCGAAAGAGTCTCCATTCCCTTCGGAAAATTCTCCCCTTCCGACACTCTCTCATACTGGCGAAACACAAACCACCCTCCAAGGAAGAGGAGAGCAATTGGTATTGAGAGAACGAGAATTTTTCGGTTCATAGGAATGGCATGAGAATTTAGTTTATATATTGGTTTTTGTCAAGGTTGAAGCGAGTGAATCGAAGACGAACAGAATCTCAGCAAGATCTTTCAGAAAACTTTTTTTGGAACCGGATCATAGCCGCCAAGATTTCCAGGATGGCATCGCAAGAGACGCTTCAAAGAGAGCCCTCCTCCGCGAAGAACCCCGTGCAAGAAAACCGCCTGACGCGCGTATTCAGAACAAGACGGATAAAATCGACACACGCGAAATGGCAGAACTTTCCCGAGAACACCGTGGTTAAGGGAAAGTGTTTTCTGGTAAAAAGTAATCAGAAAAAGAAAGAGCGCCTTCATGTGCAACATGATATACTATTGATAAGTCTGTTCCAATCCCCAAACCATTCCCTCATGAAATCCCTAGTTTTCGGAAAAGTAACCTGGATTGACCTGTCGGATCCCGGAGCCGAAGATATCCTCTACCTCCAGGAGCATTTCAACATCCACCCCGTAGCAATCGAAGAGTTTTCAACGCCCACTTATCAGCCGAAAGCTGTCAGCCTCGACAACTGCCTGTTCCTCTCAGTGCACATACCGCTTTTCGACGCTGCGAACCGCACCACCTATCCTGGCGAAGTGGATATTATCCTCACCGAAACGCATCTCATCACCGGACACAAAAATGACATTTTTCAAATAGACGATTTCTTTGGAGTGCTCGAGCGAAACGACGGAAAGAAAAGGATTTTCATGAACGAAACACCAGCACATCTCATGTATCATGTCCTCGATATGCTCTTCAGCTCCTGCTTTCCAAGACTTGATCACATCGCGAAGAATCTCGATGCCATTGAAGACAGCGTTTTCAATGGCAAGGAAAAGGAAATGGTATTCGAGATTTCTGTAGTCAAGCGAGATATTCTTAATTTCCGCCGCACACTGAAGCCGCAGCGATCTATTATCGAATCGCTCTTTCAAAAACAAAGTCCGTTTATCCCGGAGAATTTGAAGGTCTATTTCCAGGATCTTATCGGGACGAACATCCGCCTCTGGAATATTCTCGAGAACAACAAAGAAATCATCGAGTCTCTCGAGGCGACGAACAATTCCCTCCTTTCGAACAAACTCGATCTCACCATGAAAGTGCTCACAATCTTTTCCGCCATCATGCTTCCGATGACCGTCTACTCGAATATTCTCGCCATGAGTGCGAGCATCCCCTTCGGAAACAGTCCCTACGCATTCTGGATACACGTCGGCATTATGCTCTTTATTTCACTTGCTACAACCATCACCTTTCGGTACAAAAAATGGTTTTGACGCACCGAGTGACTCCGTGGATATGCAATTCTACCAGACCCCCATTAAAAGCCGCTCCGCCGCAACACTCTCCTTTCTCCTGGGCGTGGTCGCCATTGCCGCCATTGTCCTTGCAACTCGACTCAGAGAGATAGAAGCAAGGCAAAGAAATTCCGCCCCGATTTCGGAGACGATCCCCGTCGATCCTTCCCTTGTTGAAACTCAGGAATCCCTTTCCAGGGAACGCGAGAAAAAACTTGGAACAGTGCCTGGTGGACAAAAGACCGTCACGGAAACAAAACCAGTCACTACCACAAGAACTGTTCCCGTCCAACAGAGTCCAGCAACACAGAAGCAATCCGATCGAACGACCCGAACTTCTTAGAATCCTCGCCATCTCAAAGCTCTATGCAAAAGAAATTTTTTATCATTCTCGTTTCGCTTGTTCTTGCGTTTGGAATCTTCAACCCTCCACTTCACAAAGACCTGCCCCTAGCATTCGCAAATGATGACGAGGAAGATCGCGAAGAGGATGAAGAGGGTGAGGACGACAAAGAAGATCGCCGAACAAATTCCCAGATCACAAACGAAAAGCCGCGAACGGAAACTATAACGACAACCGTGCAAAAATCAGTAACCACCGTCATTTATGATCGCGACGGGGACGGAATATTCGACCCGGACGATCCCCACCCAGATATCCCGGAATTTATCATTGTCAAGGACGAAAACCAAAATGGAGTCGTCGACACATTCGAACAAGAGAAATAGAGGGAAAGCCGCACCATATCCAAACATTGATTTTCCCTTGGAAAATTCCCAGCACCTCTTTCGGACCATGGGCACAGAAGCGTATCTCGAAATCGTCCACGATCCACGCTCCGCAGAACATGCCAAGGAATCCATAGCCAAGGCCGTCAATCTCTGTTTTGAAAAAGTCAAAATATTCAACCGCTTCGACCCAGAAAGTGAGATCTCGATCCTCAACCAGAACCTCGGAACGTATCGGACAGCCTCTCCGGATCTTCTCGCCGTCACACGCCATTCGCTGGAATTCTTCCGAGAAAGCAAGGGCCTCTTCGATCCAAGAGTTATCGGGATTCTTAAAAAAATCGGCTACCATGAGGACTTCGAGAGCTGGCGCACGGTTCGTCGCGTATTACCAGAAATTCACGGTCTCCTTTCACAGCATCGGCCCCTCTCCTTCGACCTCAAAGTTCGGGATGAATTCGTCTTTCTGAGGCAGCAGATGGATTTTTCAGGAATCGCGAAAGGCTATATTCTTGATCGGATGGCGAACTCTATTATGAGCGATGGATGGGACAATTTCCTTATTGATGCCGGCGGTGATATCGTCGCTCGAGGTGTCAATCGCGACGGGAGAACTTGGAGGATCTCCGTTGAAAATGTCCCTGAGAGCGAATTTGTCGCAAGCCTTTCATCGCAGGCTATAGCGACTTCCGGTGTTACGCGGCGCCATTGGAAATCAGTAGACGGAACAAGATTCCATCATCTCGTAAATCCAAAGCATCCCCAACGATTCGATTTCGACATCCTCTCCGCAAGCGTTGTAGCGGAAAACGCCGAACGGGCGGACTTCCTTGCAAAGACGCTCTTTCTCATGGGTGTCGACGATGGCCTCCAGTACGCCGAAAAACACGGGATACCAGCTCTCTTTGTCAACGAGGATCGAAAAATAAGTCGGAGCTCACTTTTCACTTCAGAAAAAGAAAAAATCAATAAATCGACCACGTTATGAAACAAGCTTCCAGATTTTCCGTTTTCCTGATCGCGGCATATTCGGTCTATTGCTTTTTCTCAGCGCCTGCCGCACGAGCCGAAAGCCCTTCTATTTCATACTCCAATCCAAATCTTGTGCTCGACTCCGATCTCGACGGTCTCACCAACGAAGGAGAAGCTCAGAAATTTGGAACAGACCCCGCTAAGTCCGACTCGGACGGGGATGGATGGTTCGACGGAGCCGAAATCATAAATCATACAAACCCGCTCGACCCTTCTGATCCGTCCGTACGCACTACCGTCACACAATTTATCAAACTCCCACCAGCTCCCTGGGCGTGGTACATCACCCGAGGATCGGGCCTTATCGCCTTTACCTTTGCATGGCTTGTCATCTTTCTTGGTGTCGCCGTCCGATTCCCGGTACTCAACCGAATATTCTCCCCCGCCTACTCCCTCTCGGTCCACCACTCCCTTGCCTTCCAAGTGATTTTTTTCTCGCTTCTTCACGGAATAAGCTTCCTCTTTGATACCCATTTCAATCCGTCTGTTGCGGATGCGTTCATTCCCTTTTGGATCAAGAGCATGAATCCTCTCCCGCTTGCTCTCGGCATACTCGGATTCTACGGCATGGTCATCCTCACAGTGACCAGCTGGATAAAACCCATGATCCCGCAGAGGGTCTGGCGGGCAATACATTTCCTCAACATTCTTGTGTATGGATCCGTAATCGCTCACGCTCTTCTCCTAGGAACCGATCTCAAAATCCCCGCCTTCCGGAACATCTTCATCGGCGCAAATATCTTCCTTGTTGCACTTCTCTTTGGAAACATTTTCTTGAAAATTGTCGGAACGATCCGGAGATTGAAACCAGCGAACGACCAGGGCATCGAGCAGAAACCCCTGTAAACCAAGCGACCCGCGTCAAACAAGATTGTGCCAACCCGCAACCGTTTCACAATGCACTACCCCTATGATTCCGAAGACTTCCGCGCCATCGCGACGAATCTTCGCAAAATCTCCATAGGAACGGTAACTGCCTCGCGAAGACACGCTTCCCGAAGAGCTTCCGCCTCCTCCGGCGCGAAATACCCGTGATGCTTATATGCGTTGATACGAACAACAATGCCCGAAGGATCAAGTTCGGGATGAAACTGCGTCGCGTAGATGTTCCTTTTCACGCGAATCATCTGTACAAGACAGCACTTGGACGTAGCAAGAAGCGCTGCACCGTCCGGCACGCGTTCGCACGCCTCTTTGTGCCCGACAAACGATCGAAAAGACCGCGGAAGGCCAACAAGAAGAGGATCTCGCAATCCATCCTCGGTGATTTCAATGTCAGTAGCCCCCGCCTGCTCAGCAAAGCTATTTTTCGATACTGCGCCGCCAAGCGCACTCGCGAGAACTCCCAACCCATAGCACACGCCAAGGAATGGAATATCGCGTTCAATTGCTTCCGCAAGAATCAACCGGAGATTCTTTTCTGCTACTCTTTCAGATTCTGATTTCTTTTCCTTCGGGTCACTTACATTTGCAGGTCCGCCGCCCGCCCATATTCCGCAATATCTCTCAAGCGGAAGTCGTGGCATCTCGCCACGTTCCATGCGAACGCGCTCCGTTTCGCTTTCCAAAAGTCCGCCAAACCGAAGTACCGACTCGAACTCTCCATCGGAAGCATCGTTCTCCGGACGAAAGAGGAGGATAAGGAATGGCTTCGTCATAATGAGTGAGAGTTGGGGAAAATTGGAACGCCGATACCACCTTATCCAGAGACAAACGGAAATACTCCCAAAAAAAATGCCGTCCAAAGAAATTTTCGACAGAATACTACCTCTCGGAGTATCCTCTTGCGAAGAACGGTACAAGCGAGATAATCTCATGCCTGTCTGAGCGGATCGCGAACACAGGAAGCAGCCTCCCAGAGAACAAGTCTTGCGTCGCAGGAAGCCCGGGCTGGAAGAGCTCAAGAGCATCTCTCCGCAAAAGGTTCAACGATCGACTCGTCTCTTCAGAGACATTTGGAATTTTCTCCTGAACATATTGCCGGAATGAATCATCGCTGATTCTCATCCAATCCATTGTGAGAAGATCCGCCCAATCCGCGTCCTCGAGCGACGCTTGCTCCTCAAGCGATATTTCCTTTCTCAATTTCCGATACGTAAGAATTGGAACTGGCGTTCGAATATGAGAGAGGCTATCCTCACCGAAGCATTGGTTTACAATATCTTTTTCAAAAGGCGAGAAACGTCCCTCTCTCCGGTTCGCCCGAACGAGATTCGCCGTGAAAAGAATGTAGGCGGAACATTCGGGGCCGCTGCTCGGGCTCACCGTAAACGACCTTGTTTCTCGGTACGGGCCCTGACCGCCATCCGATACGGCAACCATAGATTCATCATGCTTGTCGTAGACGCGATCAAGAAGATGGGCGGTAAGCGCATTCGCAAGAAGGAACACGGCATATTCCCGAAGCAGCTGAGGATCATTTTCCAAGGATGGGTAAAACCTCAAGATATCATTCTCCGCAACCGGCAACATCTCCTCCAGCGACTCCTCTACAAAATCCCAAAAACGCTTTGTGTCTTCCCGATATCGATATTCATAGTCGAGCCTTCCGCCAAATCGGTCGGCAATATGTGAAAGAAATCCTCCGTCTATCCATTTCTCCACCGAGAGAACTGTCCCCTCATCCGCAAGGAGCCGTATCGTTTCATCAGTATAGCCGCTCCGGAGAACCCGAGCATCATTCAGTGCTTGATCAAGTTCGAGGCCGACGGTCATAAATCCCGAATGCGGGTCAAAAGAGATATGCAGCACAGAGAGACGTCTCGAACCTGAGAATTCGCCATCGACAAAGTCTTGCAATGCTCTCGCTAGTTCCATTTTCCGGACAACATCATCATGAAGTCCGTCATCTCCCACGGCAACACCCCAGTTCTTATCAATCGAACTCGCCTTTCTTGCAGCGCAATGGCGGTGACTGTCCAGAATCACAACGGCTCGCGCGCTTCCCCCAGAAAGCGCTCTTCTGAGCCGGTCGGCAAGCCGTCCATCCGATCGCAGAAAAATCCCTTTTCCGTTCGATCGTGGGAGGAATTCCTTGCTATCACCAGCTGGCACGCGAATCACTCCCGACTCCAGCGAGGTCATTACCTTGAGCATAGTCCTCCCGTCAACGCATACCATCTCAATGGGAAGACCAAGCGGAAAAAGCCTTCGCTCAATTTGGATTGCGCCTTTCACCTCTTGAGACGCAAGGTCTTGCGCCCGATCATTCCGAACCCGGATCGCCCCCTCCAGAAACGCTTCCAGATACCGTATGTCCTCACCCCGAATATTCCCTCCCATTTCATGAAAGAGTCTGAAGTTCCGAATATACTTACTGGCAATCGACATAAAAATTCCTTTACCGAAAAGTTTTTCTATTTTTACAGAAAACCTTTGAACCCCTGCCAGAAAACAGAAACACTGATAACGATCCCTGAAAAAACTTTATTTCTTTGATTCTGTTTTCTTCTTGCTCTCTTTGAGGAGTTTCAGTGCTCCCGGCAATATCGAAGCGACGACGATGAGAAGCACAATGGGAAGAATATACCGATCAACATCCGGAACAATGCGCCCGAGAAAATATCCTCCCAAGATAAGACCGAATGACCACAAAAAAGCTCCGATCACATTGAAAAAGAAGAATTCTCTGAAATCCATCTTCCCAACGCCGGCAAGAATCGGCGCGAATGTCCGAACGATCGGCATAAAGCGCGCGAGTAAAATAGTTTTCGCCCCATAACAGTTGAAAAATTCTTCCGCTTTCTCGACATAGGATCGCTTAAAGAGAATCGACTCGTCGCGCGTGAAAAGCGCCGGACCAACCCGCTTCCCGAAAAAATACCCCACTGTGTTCCCGATTATTGCAGCCGTAAAGACAATACCGAGAAGTGCCGGGAGAGAGAGGAGTCCGTTGCTCGCAAGGAGACCCGCCACAAAAAGAAGGCTGTCGCCAGGCAAAAAGAAACCGAGAAAAAGCCCCGTCTCCGCAAAAATAACGATAAAAAGCCCGATATACCCCACTGTCAAAAGAAATTCCGGAAGATCGAATCCTGGTATCATACAAAAAATTCTACTAAAAAAGACAACGCCCCCTGGAAAATTCTCAGGAAACATCACTCACTGAAACATCGCGCCAACAGTCTACATGAACCAATCGGAAAAGGAAAGGTCGCAAGAAGCCATTCAGCTACCAGAAGAAATACCTGCGGCGCCAAATGCAGAAATTCTACCTGAGGGTGATTTCTACTATTTCCGGACGATTCCCGATCCGCATGGAAGGACCCCAGGTCCCGACTCCGCTTGTCGTATACAGCGAATAACTCCCATTCACATGCAGGCCGTAATCCCTCCCATGGAAAAGAAGTTTTGTTACCAGGTTGAAGGGAAATATCTGCCCCCTATGCGTATGCCCCGAGAGCTGCAGGTTTACTCCGAGTTTCTCAAACGCGATGCTCGAAGCGGGAGAATGGTAGAGGAGAATATTCGGATATCCCTGCCAACTCGGCGCAAGCCGACGCGCGACGCCAACCACATCTTTCTGCTCTTGCCGATCGGGATACTCAATGCCAATCACTTTGAGTCCGCGAATATCAACCACTTCGTCGCGCAGCACGCGAATCTTAGTCCGAGCAAGAAGCTCATAGGTTCTCTCAAGACCAAGATACGTTTCATGATTTCCGGTTACAAAGAATATTCCCTCTCGAGCCCTAATAGAATTGATCGGCTCGATCGATCGATCGAGATCTCCATCCATTCCGTCGAAGAGATCTCCCGTGATAACAACGAGATCCGGTTCAAGCGAATCGACTCGCTCCGAAACACGCTTCATGAAGTTTGGCTGGTACACGTAGCCGAGATGAATATCCGAAAGCTGGACGATCCGCTTTCCTCGCCACCATTCAGGTAAATGAGGGATTATCACTTCGATTCGCTTTATTATCGGATTCCGCGTATTCCAAATGCCATAGCACGACGCAAAAAAAGCAAGAGCAAAACCCAGCACAGCCACCACCGGCACTGAAACCGGGGGAGATGTAAGCCGCAGAAAGAAAATCGATAGCCATACTCCGACGGAAGCGATTACGAAGTTCGCCCCGATACCAAGAAGTATCCCCGAAACAATGTAGAAATACTTTACTACAACATTTTCCTTGAAAGTCGCGAGCACTGACGCCAGTATGAAGAAGATCGGAGTAAGCGCCGTTGCAACATACAACATGAAACGATTAGGAGCGTCGGTCACTGAGAAAAATTTCACGATGGAGATATAGAAAAACAGCTGTGCGCCAAAGAGAACACTCAGTGCTAGCAGAAGAAGTAAAAGACCCATAGGAAATCCCCTAAAAAAATATCGCCCGTGATTCAAGTACCATTCTTTCCGCTCAAATCAAAATGCTGAAACTAAAACCCTCTTACGGCTGCCACTTACTCGAGAACTCAACCCTTTCCCTCAGTTTTTCAGTTGTGGCCGGTCCCACAAATCCCGTTGAATCAACCCCGCTCTCTCGCTGGAAACGCCTCACCGATTCAATTGTGATCGGCCCGTATACCCCGGTTATATGCGCAGCATGCAAGTAACCAATCTTGTTGAGTATTCTCTGAATTCGGAGAATCCCCTCTATTGATTGCTGGTCAAAGTAAGACTCGGAATTCCAGAAGAAAAGCCTTTCTATGTCAATCTGTCTTGCAGATATACCCATTCTTTCATTTGGATTCTTGACGCCAACAATTCTCTTGTGATCCGTCTTATTTCCAAGCAAGGTAGCCAAGCAAAACTTCGCCGTCATTTTCCTGCTATTCTTTACATCCACAGAAGAAGCCCTCCTTCCGCCAACAAACACTTCGGCATCGTCGTCAAAACGCCTTCCTTCGAGAGTAAGCTTGAGCCGTTCGGCGCAAGATTTATTAACGTCGGCATAAATAATGGCTTTCCAGGCTAGTATCTTCGGGCGACCCGTGGAATTATCCTCTTCGTCCTCATTGGAGCCCTCATCTTCCATAGGAGTTTCGAGTTTCCAAAGTTCAAATCCATTCGCACCATTATTTGCGGAAAAGTACAAAGTGCCATCCGCATTGGTAAGATAGCTCGGATTAGAACTATCCCCTCCCATAAGTATGTCATCTACCAGAACCGTGCCCTCTTCCGTCCCGTCGGATTTCCAAAGTTCGAAACCGTTCGTCCCATTGTCCGCATTGAAGTAGAGCATTCCGTCCACATTGGCAAACTCGCTCAGATCAGAACCTCCGCCTCCAGGATTGATATCCATTGATATCCTTTACGAGAACCGTGCCCTCTTCCGTCCCGTCGGATTTCCAGAGTTCTTCATTATCAACCCCTATCTTCGCTGCAAAAAATGCAACTCCTTCCACATCGACGAAGCCTTCCGGGGCTGAATCGAGGATTCTAGAATATATATCCTTCACCATTTCCGGCAGATTTTCATCCGCGCTTGCAATGCTTGGAATTACGAAAGAATAGACCACGCCAATACCAACAAAGATAAACGATCGAATCGCAAAAGAAAACAGTTGTTTCAGTTTCAGTCTCATAGTCATATTTCTTTACTATTTTTTGAGTCAAGTTAGAAAAACGAAATATCGACCATTTTTCCAAGAAACTCCAACTGAATTCTTCCATGGTCTGACATAAGTCAATAGACTCCAAATTTAGTGAAACTCGGGATTATGCCGACGCTTCTTTCTCGCTTGCATTATCTTCCAAAAAGAATGCCGGGAGAAGCACCATACCGAAAACGAAAGCCGGAAGGAGGAAGACGCTCTGGAGTGGGAATTTGAAAAGCCACAGGATAAGCACCGCGGCAGCAGTTATGTTTGCGAGAGGACCAGCTGTTCGGAAAAACGCGATGAGCTCCGGACTCCTACTGTCGATTCGCTTGTAGAAATACGAGTCTCTCAAAACTTCAAGAGCGGCCGCGCCAACTCGAGTTGCAAAGAGAATCACCCCCCAGAGGGCAATATTTGGCATCGTGAGACGCGAGACAAGGGCTGTTGATATTCCGGCGACGAGAATCGCTCCGATGAGGAGCTCTTTCTCGCCGATCCATCGGTCGGCGATCACGCCAAGAGGATACTGAATGATCACAAATGGAATGAGCATGACGGTCAATACGATTCCAATGTCGTCCCAGGCCATTCCGAGAAGTCGAAGCTGCACCGGCACGTACACGATCATTACGGCATAAAAAAACTCGAGAGAAAACGACACCGCGTAAATCCGGAGAATATCGGTTCTCCGTGACACCGCTCTGAGAATACCTAAGGGAGACACGCGAACGAAAGAGCGGGCATTCACGCCATACAGCGCAAAGAGCGAGAAAAGAAAGAGTCCGATATAAAGAAAAAGGCTCGTCAGGAAAACTCCGCGAAATCCGTATATTTCCAGAATATTTGTCGAGAGGAACGGCGCAAGAAGAAGTCCGGCATTCATCGCGGTGAGATGCAAACTCCGAATTCTTCCCGATCGCCGATCGTCAGAAAAATGCTCCAGCACAACATCCAGCGCAACCCAAGCAACAATGCCGAATGCGAAATACCCCATCACGAAAATCGAGCCGGCTATCGATACCGGAATGAGAACAATCGGAATCTGCATTACGACGACCCCGAGAAGAAGCAACAGAAAACCCGAAGAATTCCCGCATACCCGCAGAAAATCATGGAGAAAGAAAAGGAACGCGAGGACAACGGCACATGTCGCGAGATAGAAGATGCTGACATTCGGATTCCCGATTGCCGCCGAAAAATAGGAGGAAGCGATATAGAGCGGAAATGCTCCGGAAAATCCAAAGAAAAACGAGATCCAGCCGAGCATTTTCGTTCGAAAGACATCGAGGTGTTCAATATGTCGTTCTCTCAAAAATGCCCGAGGTTCCGCCTCGCTATTTTCTAATCTCATGCCTCCATTATCGCAGAAAACCCGCCCCAAGTCGAAATCATCGCCAGTAAGAATTCAGCCTATTTCACGCACCCCGGTTTATATCCCCGAGACTCCGCCTCGGCAGCCGAAGAAAAACACACCCGATTCTCCGGTTTTATACGCTTCGCCCATGAGCAAGAAGGAAGATGGTACTTGTCCGAGTTTCTGCTTCCCACAAAAGCGCATTTTCCCATCCCTTCCGAAGGGGTCTCTTTTGCCGAGCTAACATCCGGCACATTCCCCGCCTTGAAAGATCCGGGTTCCGCAATATTTTTGGATTCGCCTGATTGAGCGGGCGATTCCGGCTGAGGATGAGGAGAAGCGGTCTGATCAACCGGGATACGGACAATCATCGGTTCCACCCTGCGGTCTCGACCCACGAGAAATCCCGCCTCGAAAGCAAAAGCTAGAGAAAACAATACGGAAAGAGACAGGAGAATTTTCAACCCGCTCCCTCGAAACCGAATCAGGTACCTCTCGAATGTACCTTCCAGCTGTCTTCGCAAACCGAGAAATACGACTTTCATCCGATACATCATATGGAATTCGGAAAGAAGAAGATAGTACGCCTCTTTTTCGAAAGGCGCAAGGGAATTGACAGTAAACATAAAAGAGGATACTATGCCTCCGTTATTCCTCTTCTCCTTTTATGGCACATCGGAAAGCAGGCGGGTCAACCGACCTCGGACGTGACTCCATTGCCAAGCGGCTCGGCGTAAAGCGCTTTGGCAGTCAACTCGTAAAGCCAGGCGAAATCATCATTCGGCAACGCGGCACCAAATTCCATCCAGGGAAAAATGTGCGCCAAGGCGCCGATGACACGATTTTCTCCCTCGTCGAAGGGGTAGTTTCCTTCAAGCATAAGAAAGTCGTCTCTTTCACTGGAAAATTAGAGAAAAGAACCTTTGTCGAAGTCGTAAAAACCGTGAAGATAGAAAAGGCTGAGGCAAAGTAATTATTTCTCCAGAAATTCTCGCACAGAGCACCAGTCCAACCGAATATGGAAAAGCCTCAGGCATCATCGCTTGAGGCTTTTTAGTTCTTTTTTGGATTATTGGGTTGGGTACCCCTCAAGCCGTTCTCAACGCACCAAAACCCGACGTTCGCCGCTATTTCCAGCGAGATTTCAGGACATATCTCTTCTCTTCCAGGGGCAGCAGAAAGTGCTTTTCGACGGAAATACAGACCCCTCCTTGCTCACTCGACAGTGCAATATTGCTGCCACGCCATTCCCTGCAACTCCCTCTCCAACCACCGCTCGATCAACCACGAGCGAAGGTCCGCAGTCTGTGTCACTTTTGCCACCAACGACAGTAAAGATTTTCACTCCTAATGAATCCGTTCCAACCGAGAGAGAATCCAGAAATTCTTTCGAAGATTCCTCCCAAACTCGAACCAAAAGGCAAGTCGACCCAGATGCAATGCTGGACACCGCGAAATTCTTCGCCAAGCCATCGAACGCATCCGCAACGACGAGAGCGACCCGTATCGATTCGCCTTCTGCCGCACGCACCAAATCAATTTGTGCCAATTGACCACTAGCGAGAACCACTCCGAACACCCATCCCTCAAGCTGAGGGGTTCTATCAATCTCTATCAGCTTCACTGCACACTCCTTCGGCTGCCTAGGCAGCCCGTTTCAGTTCAACTCCAGAGGAGTCATCGCGAGAAACACCTCCCAATGGCTTCTCTCTGCTTTTCCCCAAACGCGCTCCGAGCACCCGCAAGGCAGAAAACGCGCTCGCTATTCCTTTCGCACCCTCATCCCCCTCCTTTTCCGAATGCAGACTGCAAAACCTTTCTATCACGTTTGATATGAATTTGTCAATGAGATCATCCTTTCCTGGAAAAGAACTTTTTTCAATTCCGACGACAGCTGCCCGTTTCTCTTTCTCACCGAAACTCTTTCTGTTTTGGGGACCAAAACCAGGAGCAACCCTTTCCGACAGGTCAAGAAGCACATCATCCAGAACATTCCCATTTATAACCTCTTCCCGGAACCACGATGCAAAAACAGGGAACACCCCTTCCCTTTCCTTCTCTGCCATTCTGAATATCTCACCCACTATTGGAGCCTGGACTCTCCAAATCCAGAACTCTTGCCAATGCTCTTCTTCCTTCGACAGTTCCTGCGATAGCACCTCAGCATCATCCACTTTAACAGTATTTGGATTCTCAACAGACATAAGATTTGTTTTTTACAGCATCACATCGAGACAATATCTGACTTCTAACCTGTTGATTGTAAGATATAAATTATTTCCCAGAAAACTTTTTCTCTGCGCAAAGAACCGCAGCTTTCAAGAACTCCACAAAAAGCGGATGCGGATCAAGCGGCGAAGACTGGAACTCCGGATGAAATTGCGTTCCGAGAAAGAATGGATGCTTCTCCCGAGGCAACTCGGCGATTTCCATAAGCCGGCTGTCGGGCGATGTCCCCGAAAACACCAACCCAGATTTCTCGATACGCTCAATGTATTCTGGGTTCACTTCGTACCGATGGCGGTGGCGTTCGGAAATGTGCTGCTTCCCGTACGCTTCGTATGCGATAGTCTGTTTTTTGAGGAGTGCCGGGTATGCTCCGAGACGCATAGTTGCCCCATATTCCCGTTTCCGGATCCGCTCTTTCTGTTCCGGCATAATGTCAATCACCGGATATTTCGTCGCTGCATCCACTTCGACCGTATGCGCTCCAGAAAGACCGGCAACATGTCTCGCGTATTCGACTACTGCAAGCTGCATCCCGTAGCAAAGCCCGAAGTAAGGGATTTTGTTTTCACGGCAATAGCGAATCGCAGCGATTTTCCCTTCGATGCCCCTCGATCCAAATCCTCCCGGAATGAGTATCCCGTCATATCCGGACAATTCTTCTAGAAACTTCGAATCCGATTCATAGCCCTCGCTCTCCAACCATTCGATAATTGGCTTCCGACGAACCGAGTATGCCGCATGTTTTATCGCTTCTATGACGCTAATATATACATCGGACAAGACGAAATCGCCCGTCTTAAAGTACTTCCCAACAATGCCGATACGGACTGATGAATCGATGTTTCTGATGCGAGAAACAAGCGCGTTCCACCTCCCCATATCTTTTGATTTCGGTCGAAGCCCGAGTTTTCTCAAAAGGATAGAGCTAAGATTGTCTTTTTCAAAATTCACCGGAACATCATAGATACTCTCGACGTCGGGTGCGCTTATGACATCTTCTTTCTTCACATTGCAGAAAATAGCGATTTTCTCTTTTCGTTTCTCGTCGAGCGAGTGATCGCTCCTCGCGATAATAATATCGGGCTGTATTCCCGCCCCATTCAGCGTGCGTGCCGCATACTGGGTCGGTTTCGTCTTCATCTCTCCGATTTTATTTGGAACCGGCAGGTAGCTCACCAGGACGAAGAGTACGTCTTCTGGACGCTCTATCTTCATCATGCGGGCTGCCTCGAGAAAGAGGATATTCTGATATTCTCCGATCGTTCCGCCGATTTCGACAATAGTAATGTCGGCCCCGTCTTTCTTCGCAGCATTCTTGATTCGACCGATTACCTCAAGCGGGATGTGCGGCACCACTTCGACGCATTTCCCGCCGTATTCGAGATTTCGTTCGCGATTGATAACCGCCTGATATACGCTCCCCGTCGTCATGTAATTGTCGCGCGTCAGGCTTTTCCCGAGAAACCGTTCGTAGTTCCCCATGTCTTGATCCGTCTCGTAGCCATCATCAAGAACGAAGACTTCCCCGTGCTCGGTCGGATTCATAGTACCCGCATCCACATTGATATACGGGTCGATTTTGAGAGCCGTTATTTCAAAGCCGCGCGAGGCGAGAATCTTCCCTATCGACGACGACGCTATTCCTTTCCCGACGCCACTCATTACCCCTCCTACCACGAATATATATTTCGTCCGGTGCTTCTTTGAAGCTGCCATATGCTCTCCTTTATATGGAAATTAACGCAAAAAAAACAGAAATCAAAGCCTCTCTTTCCAAAGACAAAGAGTCCCGGAGAAGGGACCCTTTGAGAGAACTTAATGTACGAGGAAAATTTCCTACTCGCCCTTCAATATTACCACGAACGGAATCTTGGTGCCATTCCCGAAATCCGCCTCCAACTCGTATGTCCCCACCTTCTTGAGAGGTTTCGGAAGCACGATATATTCTTCGGAAACCAATACGCCGTCTTTCGCAAGCGCCTTCACGATGTCCTTTGTGGTAACGGAGCCGAAAAGCACGCCCTCTTTTTCTTTGACGCCAATGCGAACCTCCCGCTCCCGAAGAGCCTGAGCCTCTTCACTTACCCGCTGCCGCTCCTCCTGCGCTCGCTTTGCCTCGCGAGCTCGAATTGTCTCGGCCCGACGAATCGCAGCTGGCGTTCCAGGCTCTGCGTATCCCTTTGGAAAAAGGAAATTCCTCGCAAAACCGGCCGCAACGGCTTTTACCTCGCCAGCCTTTGCTGTTCGCTCGACATCCTGCAGAAACACCACTGTCGTTCGCATATCAATAATCGTTAAAATTTCTGAAAATTCAAAAAAACAGAGACTGGTGCTCGCATCTGGACTCGAACCAGAGACCTTTCGAATGTGAATCGAACGCTCTAACCAACTGAGCTATGCGAGCTCCTCCGCTTATCTCACCGGAATCTACACTATTTCCGTTGTTTCCGCAAGTGAGAGATGCTCTCCCGTGGCGCAAGCAGCCCCTCCCAAGAAGTGCCAGCCTCAAAACAACTCTCCTTCCCAATCCGAACTCACCTCAATCCTCCCGTCTTCGAAAAACAGGATGAATTGCGCGCCAAACTCCCGAGAGATATCCCTGTACCGATCCGCACCTCCAAAACAGAGAGCTGATGTCGCCGAGTCCGCGTCAAATGCCGTCGGCGCAAGAACAGCGCATCCAACAACTGATCTGATCGGGAAGCCGGACCGAACGTCAACAAGATGGTGCCATGATCCCCACCGCCGTTTGAAGACATCCGAAACGGCAAGACTCCGGAAATAAAGCTCTGCCATTCCCACCGCCATTCCCGGTCGCCCCGGCCACTCAATTGCCGCCCGATACGCAGTATCCGCTTCGGTGGAAGTAGCATAAACATCGCCGCCTCCTTCAATGAGATGGCATGGAAAACCGAAATTCGTGAGCAATCGGCTCGCCCGGTCTATCGCGTAACCCTTTCCGATACCTCCGAAATCAAAAGATATTGGTCCAGAGATTGCAAGAAGATTTCCTCCTTCCAATGACCAATAATGAGGATTCATCCCAGCAGCTTCATCCGCGCGCATTATCGGTTCCAATCTCCCATATCCCGCCCGCTCAAGGAGACTCCCCGACATCCCTACGTCAAAAGCCCCTTCCGTGAGATTTCGAATTCGCTCCGATCGTTTCAGAAGCTCAAGAAAATCATCCGACACGCGATATCGCCCCGACTTCGCAGATCGGAATGCGTTCACTTCGCTTCCATCGACAAATCTGGAAAACCTCGATTCAAATTTTTCTAGAAATCGGCGCACTTCGAAAAAAGCGGATTCCAGACGATGTTGAAACACTTCTTTCGGACGGCGCACAGAAACATTCCATACCGACCCAAGGGCATGGAAAGAAGCTTCCTCCTTCAAGAATGAGGGAAAAGGCTCAGGATTTGAGCTGCCCAAGAGCGTCATTGAAAGCTTTCGTCGTAAGGGATGCCCCTCCAACCGTATCAATGGCCGAAAGTTCGCTTAATCTTTTCCCCACAAGGACAGAAGAAATATCTTTGGAGAACGCCTCCTGAAATTTTTTTGAAATGTCGTTTTGCGCTTTGACTTCAGTATCCGCTCGAGCGATAGTTCCCGAACTATCAACGAGAAGTTGAAATGCAACCGCATCTTCCCCTGCCGGCGTTTTGTAGGTTGTCTCTACTCTTCGTTCACCGTTCCTATTCTTTGTCGCTCCGGCTTCCGGATTCTTTGGCGTCGAGTCCTTCGGTTTTGACTGATCCGATGTCGACCCGAATCGAAATGCGACAATCGCCAAAATAAGAGCGGCTGCCCCTGCAAATAGTCCCTTTCGCATATGACTTTCCATTTTCGTATGTTATGCTGCTGAAATGCGCAATCTACAGTGTACTCCACATTCGATCACTTTTCAATGAGGCCGCATTCATTCACTCCCATCAGAGTTCTTCTTATTTTCCTCGCGATACTCTCGCTCTTTGCTGTCGCCTCCCTGAAAGGATCGCCTCTTGGGATTTGGCTTCTTGCGGCAAGCCACCTGCTTTTCCTCTTCTCAGCGATAAGAATCACTTCCTCTCTCATCGACAAATTCTCCGCTTCCACAAAATCTCCCCCCGAAAACCAATACATTACCATTTTCATTCTCTTTCTCCTTTTCGCTCCCATGTACCCTTGGTGGGCATTTGTGCTCCTCGGCATCGGAACCGAATCCACAAGAAGAATCCTTCGCGCATCGACCGGACCCGTATTCAACCCGGCCGGAATCGCGCTTCTTGCGAGTGCCGTAGTCGGATTTCCTCCCACCTGGTGGGGGACGAGCTTCTCGCCGCGTTTCGATACCGCTGGGATCAGCATCAGCCTTGCAGCATTCCTCACATTTCCGATCGCCGGATATGTCGCTTGGAGATACCGGAAAATTCCGATCGCCATCGCAGCTGCGGTCGGATTCTCCGTTTTTTCATTCCTCCTTTTCCGATCATTTCCTCTTTTTCCGCTCCTCGAAGGGACTCTCGCCTTCTTCTTTCTCGTCATGGCAACCGAGCCGAAGACTTCTCCATCAGGACAATCGGATCAAATCATTTTCGGCGGAATCATCGGGATCACACTTGCTTTTGGCCTCTTCTTTCATATCCCGGAGACCTCGCTTCTTGCCCTCTTCCTCGGAAATGTCTTCCGCCATCGCGAATACATCGCGAAAAAAATATTCGCTTCAAATAGATAAGTAGCTTTCAGACAGTTTTCCCACAACAGTAAAAAGAGCGTCTGCAAGGAAATATATAAAAAACAGAATCCCGAACTGGGTTCTGTTTTTTCTTGAAAATAGTATAAAAAAAGCCCCGAAGATACTCATAAACGCGTTGCGTTTATTTTCTCTTCGAGACCTAGGCTTATTACGGTACGGAGGAATACCCTTCAATCGAGGGGAGGTGATTTCCAGCACCTTCCCTAGCCGACAAGCCAAGAGAGCAGCCCATGCCCTGCGGCTGGTGCGCAGCAACCATTTGGTCGCCGATTTTTACGGAATAATGCTCTCGAACTTCTCCATTCTCCGTTTTCATCCCCTCGGTGAGAGTGAAGTCGTAGGTAACGGCAAGGTTCTTGTAGATACCGCGTACCGCACGACGGTCACCCCTGACGACAAAGATAACGGCTCGTTTCTGGTACATACCTCGTGCCGCGCGCGCCCCGACGACGCTGTCGTCCGGCCAACCCTGCTTTGCATCAAAGAAACGCAAATACCACTCAGCAGCACCGCACCGCGCCTCGTTATCTGAACAACTCGCCACGATGTCATCGGGTTTCCCGGTCCCTGGATGGGCTACCCATCCTTGAGGAGGTTTCTGTCCGCCGGACCACACAACGCCGGGGTTGAAAATCGTCACCGACACTTGCAAATCATTGACC
>CAZETL010000002.1:0-33390 GCA_964515255.1 uncultured Bdellovibrionales bacterium
TTCATCGGGCCGCACCTCCGGATTTAGATGGCTCTGTATTGCCGAGTACACAGGACTCGACTAACCCCGAGTCTTCATCACGACCATTTTCTGAACAACTCGACGCCAAACAGGACTTGGCAGGAGCTCTCTCTCAGGATCCGGTTTCTAGCCCTCCTGTTCTTACCGAAGATGAAAAGCTTGAGCGTGAGAATATCAAGGCGATAAAGTTTGCGGATGAAGAAGAAAAAAATTCTTCCTCATCCGTTGCGAAGGGATTGCCGTCCCGTCCAGATGACCTCGCGTCTGTACCCGCTTACTTTATTCGTCCGGCCGAAGTGCCGCTTCCTTCTCGCCGGATGCCAAAGAAACGAAATTATTATTGGCAGCTGCCCCCGGTAGATCTTCTTGATGCGTCAATGGAGGCTGGGTTTGGTGGTGACACGGCTGCGCGCGCGGAGGTGATTCGGGATACGTTGGCGAATTTCGGCATCCAGGTTATTCCGAAGGAAATTAAAGAGGGGCCCACGGTGACACAGTATACGTTTAGTCCGGCAAGCGGAGTGAAAGTATCCCGTATTTCAGCTCTTCAAAATGATCTTGCGCTCGCGCTTGCGGCGCCCTCCATTCGCATTGAAGCGCCGATTCCCGGGAAGGCGCTCCTTGGCATAGAGGTTCCAAATCATACCTCGGCCATTGTCCGATTGAGGAATGTTTTTGAAAGTCTTGCTTTCGTGAAGCGGGATCGCGAACCACCGCTGACCATTGCCCTCGGCAAGGACGTGTACGGCGAATATCGCGTGGCAAATCTTGCAAAGATGCCGCATCTTCTCGTTGCTGGTGCCACGAATTCAGGGAAAAGCATTTTTATAAATACTCTTATCCTGTCGCTCTTGTATCAGAATTCTCCGGAAGATTTGCAGTTGGTTCTTATTGACCCGAAGCGAGTTGAGCTTTCTCTGTACAATGGCATACCACATCTCGTTGCCCCGGTTATTGTCGAGGCAAAGAAAATGGTGAGCGCGCTTCGTCAGATGGGAGGAGAAATGGAACGACGATACAAGCTTCTTGAACAGGTTGGATCGAGGGACATTGCATCGTATCACAAGAGAGTTGAACGTGGGGAAAAACGGGAAGTATCGCTCCCGGGAGGGGGAACTCGCGAAGAGGATCTCCCGAAACTCCCGTATATCGTGATTGTCATCGATGAAATGGCTGATCTCATGATGGCGCATGGTCGGGAAGCAGAAGGGGCTATTGTTCGACTTGCTCAGATGTCACGGGCGGTTGGAATCCATCTTGTTCTCGCAACGCAGCGACCGAGTGTTGAGGTAATTACGGGCCTCATAAAGGCGAATATTGTAAGCAGAGTTTCCTTTCAGGTGGCGACGCAAATTGATTCCCGGACTATTCTTGATCAGGGTGGCGCCGAACGATTGCTTGGTCGGGGCGATATGCTGTTTTCTACGCCGGAGTATGCTCAGCCGCGTCGGCTCCAGGGAGCACTCGTGACAGAGGACGAGGTTGCGAGTGTGGTGCAGTTTCTTCGTGATCAGAAGGTGACGGCTGGGTATGAAGATCCGATAGGGGAAAATCTTGGCGACAGTGCGTTCCCCGAAAAAGAATTCGCTCTTCCGGAGTCGAATCGATCGGGAGGTGACCTCGAAGCTGCTCCAGTTGGTCCCGAACCGATGCGTCCCGAACGAGTCTCTGATGGAATGGTTTTTTCTCTTGACGATGATACTGAGAATGATGAGGACGGACGAGATCCCCGTTATGAGGAAGCGAGACAGGTGGTCTTGGAATTCGGAAAAGCTTCTACATCGTTCTTGCAGCGTCGGATGGGTCTTGGCTATTCGCGTGCAGCAAAATTGGTCGATCTGCTTGAAGCGGACGGGATCATTGGTCCGGCAGACGGATCGAAGGCTCGCGAAGTATTCGGTACGAAGAAACCTTTGGAAGAAAGCGAACCCTCAATAGCGGAACAGAAAGAATAGGTATTGCTTTGCGCGCTATCCTCCAAGCTAAATCCGTGATATACTCCCGGTAGTTTTTGAAAACGTAAAAAAACAAAAAAACTCTATGAAAAAAATAGCAAGAGGATCCGTTCTCGCATACTCTCTCATCCTGCTCAGCATTCTCCTTATTGTTTCTATCGGCATGATGTCGTCGTCCATTGTCGACCTCAAGTCTCTTTCATCAAACGATAACTCCGTCAACGCATTCCAAATCGCCGATTCCGGATCCCAGGCGATTGTTGCAAGCATTAAAAAAGATAACTCCGGAAACATTGGGGACCTCGCAACAAGAATGGGACTCTCTTGTTCAAACGGACTTGTTGAAAGTTCTCTCTTGAACGGGGCATACAAAGTTTCTTTCTACGGAGACGCGTCAACGGCTCCGCTTTCCTGCGCCGATACGCTCTCCGGAGTCACTTCGGTGAAATCGGTGGGAAGCTACCGTGACTCGGCTCGCGCGGTGAGCGTCGCGGTGGCGGCGGGGTGTAGCCAGCCGGGGGTTATGGTGAAGGTGGCTAGTAACTCCGATTCCGCAAACTTCTCAAGCGGCGACTATGATAAGATTCGCGACTACACGAGAGATGTTTCGAACAAGATTGTCGGCATTCACTGCAACTACTCAACGGCGGAAGCGTTAAATTTCCACTATCCGATTCCGGCACAATTTCAAGTGGAAACATTTACGGCATCTGGGTTTGATTCTTTCTACTGCTCGCAGAGCACCGGAGTCTGCAAATTCGAATCGTCCAATTGTTCGAGTGGCTGGGCTGTGTATGGTATGTGTGCGGAATAGAAGTATTGATCCTGACCCCGCTTTTCTTGTTGCGGATAGGATCTGCATGATACCCAGAATTCAATGAACGAAACGCGTGACAATATCTCCATCGTCCTTGCGGGGGCCGCTGGAAAAGGTGTGCAGACGGTCGAAGGTATGCTTCTCTCGATTTTGAATGAGGAGGGATACGTCGTTTTTGCGTCGAAAGAGTACATGTCGCGCGTCCGCGGTGGTTCGAATTCGACAGAGATCAGGGTGTCATCCGGTAATTCGCGGGCTTTCGTGAATAATGTCGACATATTCTTTCCGTTCGATCGGGCGGCGTTTGAACATATTCGGTCACGAGTGCATGAGAAGACGATTATTGTTGCCGATGAGAAATCGATGGTTGCCAGTTCTGATTATCGGATATTTCGTGCTCCGATATCGGGCATTGCTTCGGAACTTGGCAATGCTCTCTATGAAAATACAGTGGCAGCTGGCGTCGTACTTGGTCTTCTCGGCGCGGATATTTCCGGGCTCGACGGGTATATTCGGAATCGATTTTCTTCAAAGGGGGGATCTGTCATTGAGGGAAATATCGAAGCGGGACACCGAGGGTATAAACTTGGTGAGCATCTTGCGTATACGGAAAATATTGGCATAAAGATAGCGGGTAACGCCTCTTTGAAAGACGTCGACAGGATACTTCTTGATGGCACCGAATCAATTGGTTTGGGCGCTCTTGCTGGCGGCTGCAACTTTATCGCTTCCTATCCGATGTCGCCCTCGACCGGAGTTCTCCAATTTCTCGCTCGCGAAGGAGAACGATTTGGGGTTGTCGTGGAACAATCCGAAGACGAGATTGCGGCCGTTAATATGGGTCTCGGAGCTTCGTTTGCTGGTGCAAGATCGTTCGTGACAACTTCCGGTGGCGGATTTGCGCTCATGTGCGAGGGAGTGTCTCTTGCTGGAATGATGGAACTCCCAATTGTGATTCATGTTGCTCAGCGGCCAGGGCCGGCAACCGGGCTTCCGACTCGGACTGAGCAAGGGGATCTTGATCTCGTGTTGTATGCGGGGCATGGAGAATTTCCTCGAGCGATTTTCGCTCCAGGAACGCATGAAGAAGCATTTGAGGTGACGCAACAGGCGTTTAACATAGCGGAAAAATGGCAGTCCCCGATTTTTCTGCTCTCCGACCAGTATTTTCTTGATACTGTGAAAGCGGTGTCGAAAGATGACTTTGTCGTGCTTCCAGATATTCGGACCGTTATCGAGACGACGGAAGATTACCAGAGATACGCATATTCGGAAGACGGCGTTTCTCCGAGAGGAATTCCCGGGTGGGGTTCCGGCCTCGTGGTTTCCGATAGCGATGAGCATACCGAGGACGGACATTTGACGGAGCGTCTTGATACGAGGGTTCTTATGATGGAGAAGCGGATGCGGAAGCTTGACGGATTGGTTCGGGATGTCATGCCCCCTGTTTGGTTTGGGAAAGAAGAGGCGAAAATAACATGTGTCGGATGGGGATCAACATGCGGAGCAATACGGGAGGCGATTGAAAAATCCGGGCGCGATGATATCTCGCATCTTCATTTTCGGCAGGTGTATCCATTGCCGGGAAATCTAAAAGATTTCTTTAAAAATTCTGAGCGGATTATTGTCATTGAAAATAATTTTTCAGGGCAGTTCTCTGTTTTGCTTGAGAGGCACGGAGTTCGTGTGGATCAAAAGATACTAAAATATACCGGCGAGCCATTTTCAGTGGAAGAAATTTCTCAGCATATAGCATCTTTTCCGGTCGTATGAATCAGAAACTCTTCGACATGCCGCAAGAGACGGATATTGCTTGGTGTCCCGGATGCGGAAACTATCCGCTTCTTACTATTCTTAAAATGGCACTTGTTGAACTTGGCATAGACCCGAGTCGACTCGTCTCTGTTTCGGGAATCGGACAAGCCGGGAAGGCTCCTCATTACTATAAGACGCATGTCTTCAACGGGCTTCATGGGCGAGCTCTTCCGGCGGCGACCGCTATAAAAATGGCGAATCCTGAAATGACGGTGATCGTCGAAAGCGGCGACGGTGACATCTATGCGGAGGGAGGGAACCATTTTACGCATACAGTTCGGAGGAATCCGAATATTACGGCGTTTGTTCATAACAACATGGTATACGGCTTGACGAAGGGGCAGGCGTCTCCAACTTCAGAAACCGGCATGAAAACGCCAGTGCAGGTCGCGGGAGTCGTTTTGGAGCCTTTTAATCCCCTTGCTGCAGCTATCGCGCTCGATTGTTCATTTGTGGCGCGCGCCTTTGTGGGCGATGTGCCGCAGACCAAGGAGATTCTCAAGAAAGCAATTCAACACACGGGATTCTCTCTTGTAGACATTTTTCAGCCATGTCCCATTTTCAATAAGCAGAATACGTATCCGTGGTTCAAGGAAAAGACATACTACCTCGAAGAGGAGTATAATAAGAATGACAGAATTGAAGCGTTTCGCAGATCTGTTGAAACTGATCGTCTCCCGCTTGGAATATTCTACGAGAATTCGGAAAGAATGAATTTTGAATCACAGCTTGCAAATCACGGCGAACCCCTCTACAAGCATCGATTTCGGAAAGAGACATTCGAGAAGTGGCTCCGTGATCGGCGATAACGGGATCAATCACGAACAGTAAGTTATTTACGATATATTCTTAATTTTTTATTTGTATGGCAAAAGGAATGAAGAGTTTTTCAGGGTTTGGCAACGTCGCCTTCATTGTACTGGCGCTTGTTGCGGGAGTCGGGGGTTTCGCTATGGCATCTCAGGTGCGGGCGCAAGTGGATGCATGTAGCCTCCCTGGATTCGGTCCGTGCCCGAGCGGGGATTCTGGAGATTATGGCGGTACGGTGAATTCAACCGAATCGTGCGGACCGGCAATGAATCAGAAGTACGTCCAGAAGCCTCCAGAGAGCGCGCTTTGCAAGCCCGATTCGACTCTTGAAGAATTCAAGAGGGTTGACATGGAGATTTATCAAGGTGCAGTGCAGGGTTCGAAAAATCGCTGGAACTGGTATTGCAGGAAGCCGGGTCTTGTGTCGGTGTGTTGGGCGACAGCCGGATCCTTTGCTGAGTCGGCCGGGCCGACCAACTGGTGCGGGTCTGCGAATGGAAAATCAATATCCGGGCCGCCTTCGAGAGAGCAGCTGTGCGCATCTGGCGCTTCTGCGACCGGAAACCCGACCCAAAAGGTTGCCACGAAGGAAGATTCTTGCGGGGGATTCGTATGGGTTTGCATGGGGTCCGACGGTTTTGTCAATCGGTGCGAGTCGATTGATCCGATATGGCAGAATGTGCTCAGGTATAGCGCTTGCATTCCGAAGGCATTAGGATCTTCCACGAGCGAGACAGGCGGCGGCAAATCGGATACGGGTCTTGTCTATAGTCCCCCCAAAATCAAAATCGACGGCTTCTGCGGCAATGCCGCCCGGAACTATGGCGAAGGCGAAACGGCTTTCTCCGGCTCTCTCTGCTACACCGGGCTTCCCGATCCGATCAATCCGACCTTTCCATCAATGAACGGTTCATCCTCATGGTCCTGCACGGGACTCACCGGAGGAAATGTCTCAAGCCTCTGCACGGCGACAAGAGGAACGCAAGCCCCGGGAGCCGGAGTCCCTTCTACTTGCTCGGTTTATACGAGCGCAAGCTCCTCAATTCCCGAGGGTTACGGATCCCCATTCAACCAGCTTTCCTCGGCAAAGGAATCTCTCCTCTCGGTAAATTGTTCTTCGTCCGGAGCGATTGCCACGGCCGGATCTCAGAACACCTATGTCTACAAAACGGGATTTGTTTCCCGGAACGGCCAGTGGGAAAAGATCGACTTTTCCGGAAACCCGGATCTCAATAATGAGGGATGGTTTGCCGGAAGTTCCCTTGCTAATCTCCCGGCAAGCAATGGAAACCAGAACTTCGTCATCGCGTTCGTCTGCCAGTACTCGAACGGATCTTGGAAGTGCGGATGCCGAGACGGCGCGTGCACCCAGAATTACTGGACCCTCCAAGCGTACAAGAAGTAGTAACTCCTAAAAGAAACACACAAAAACCCTATGGAAGGATCAACTCGGAGAAAATTGGTCATTACCATCCTTCTCCTCGGCATAGCGATTGTCGCAGCCCTCGCATTCTATAGCTTTTCCAAGAAAGCCCAGGCTCCCGATCTTCCGACTCCTCCTCCGCTTCCTTCGATGCCAAGCAATCCCCCGGCAAGTTCAATGAAAGGAGAGCTTCCTCCTCCGCCTCCGGCTCTGCCGAGGTGAGGGGTGGCGATAGTGTATAATGATATAAAATCAAAAGTGATATTTTATAAAAAATTATGCAGAAATATTTCTCTTACCAGGAAAGGAAAATCAAGTATCCTCATAGACTTTTTTGGGCAATCGTTTTTGTCTTGACTTTTGGAGTATTCTCTTTTCCAGGCTATTCGGATGCAGCAGTATCGTGCGGCGGCTCGAAGTGGACATGTTCTCAGGGAACCGCAAATGGTCTTGGATACACCGGATGTTCCGATTCCGGATGGCGAGGGAATTCAAGTTCAGGAAATAGTTACGGAGCCATTTGGGATTGCGTCGGACCAGATGCCTATAGAGGGGAGACTGTAAGTTGTTTTTCTGCGGAAACGCCCCCGCAAAAATGTCCTCCGGATCCAGTTGAATACCCGAGAGGAACTGCGAATCCTCCTCTCGGGAATCTTGACAAAGCGGACTGTACGTCTATGTCGGGCGTGGGATATGACCCAGACCATGCTGCGGCAGGTACATACGCTGATTTCACAGTCCAGTTTTTTGATGGACCGAGGGAGGGAAATAAGCTGATTGGTTCCGTGGGGACGAGTTCGACAGGGCCGCTTTATATGAGGAAGTTCACTTTCTCTACGCCGAATTCAGTGAAAGATGGCAAAGCCCATACCGTGTATGCTTATGGCGTTGACATCGAAACGGGAGTATTGGGGCAGGTATTTGCTGTTCCGCAAGCATTGAATTGTGCAGCTGTTCCTGGCGGCGGTTCTGGTGGCGGTTCGGGAGGAGGCTCCGCCTCTTGCGGTTCTGCGAATGGGAGTACTATCCCCGCGCGAGGTCCGGAATGGAGCCAGCTTTGCGCGAATTCGGCGGAACCGATAAATTTCTCGGCAAGGAATAACGGAAGCGGGTTCTGGGACGGATGGAAGTGGAATTGCGGGAATAATGCTTGCTCGGCAAACCTTTCCCCAGGGGAATGCGGAACGGCAAATGGAACAAGTCGCGCGTCGGCGCCTTCGACAGTCGGCGAGCTCTGCAAGTCGGGCGTTGCAACGTCCGTTTCGGGCTCGGGACCTTGGACATGGTCTTGCACAGGAAGAACTTGCTCTGCTAATAAATCAGGCGGGACTGGCGGCGGTGAATCCCGAGACTGGTGCGGTTTGGCAAATGGCGGAACGTTCTCGACGGAGCCGTCCGGCAGCCAGCTATGCGCTTCGGGCGCGACTTTGGATGGATCAGTGACATACCAGGCGCCATTTGCTCCAAATCCCTCTGGGAGCTGGAGATGGTCGTGCAGGGGATCGAATGGCAATGTGTCAGCATGCTGGGCAAATAGCTCGTCTTCGCAAGGAGGAGGGAGCGGTGGAACTGGCAGTGGCGCCCCCAAAATCAAAATCGACGGCTTCTGCGGCAATGCCGCCCGGAACTATGGCGAAGGCGAAACGGCTTTCTCCGGCTCTCTCTGCTACACCGGGCTTCCCGATCCGATCAATCCGACCTTTCCATCAATGAACGGTTCATCCTCATGGTCCTGCACGGGACTCACCGGAGGAAATGTCTCAAGCCTCTGCACGGCGACAAGAGGAACGCAAGCCCCGGGAGCCGGAGTCCCTTCTACTTGCTCGGTTTATACGAGCGCAAGCTCCTCAATTCCCGAGGGTTACGGATCCCCATTCAACCAGCTTTCCTCGGCAAAGGAATCTCTCCTCTCGGTAAATTGTTCTTCGTCCGGAGCGATTGCCACGGCCGGATCTCAGAACACCTATGTCTACAAAACGGGATTTGTTTCCCGGAACGGCCAGTGGGAAAAGATCGACTTTTCCGGAAACCCGGATCTCAATAATGAGGGATGGTTTGCCGGAAGTTCCCTTGCTAATCTCCCGGCAAGCAATGGAAACCAGAACTTCGTCATCGCGTTCGTCTGCCAGTACTCGAACGGATCTTGGAAGTGCGGATGCCGAGACGGCGCGTGCACCCAGAATTACTGGACCCTCCAAGCGTACAAGAAGTAGTAACTCCTAAAAGAAACACACAAAAACCCTATGGAAGGATCAACTCGGAGAAAATTGGTCATTACCATCCTTCTCCTCGGCATAGCGATTGTCGCAGCCCTCGCATTCTATAGCTTTTCCAAGAAAGCCCAGGCTCCCGATCTTCCGACTCCTCCTCCGCTTCCTTCGATGCCAAGCAATCCCCCGGCAAGTTCAATGAAAGGAGAGCTTCCTCCTCCGCCTCCGGCTTTGCCGAGGTGAGGGGTGGCGACGACTCATCAATTCTGCTGATAATGGGAATGACGAATATAAAATTCAGGAATATTTTCTTTCTCTTGGCTTTCCTTGTAGGTACGCTGTTTCCCTTTGGCTCCTCGTTTGCTCAGTCGATAGACGATGAATTCTCGTCGCGTGCCGCACAGGTTGCTCTTGATGCTTTTCGGCTGGCACTCGAAAGCATGAAAGGCGATGGGTCGGTGAGCGAACTTTGTTCAAAAGTGGATGCAAGGTGTGATGGAGAGAAAAAAGAGGCTCGAGGGAAGAACTCGTCTGGTGATTTTGTTGCAGTTTTTCTTGATGATTCCGATGAGCAGCTTGGTTGCGGTGACGGTGTTGCGAAGATCCGATTTATTCGCGTCGAGGGGAGTTTTGCGAACAGCACCCGAGTGCTTGGAGCGAGGATATCTTTCAGGGAGGAATCTGTTGCAAAATGCGGATCTGCAAATGGATCGTCCTACGAGAATTCGCATATCCCAGAGGCGGATTTGTGTGAAAAGGGGTCTCCGAGTCCCATTGCAAAATCGAGTGACGGGAAACAGTGGGTATGGCTTTGTATAGCAGGAGACGCCAATGTCTCATGCTCGGCGAGCGTCATCGATACGAACGGTCTCGCGGGGAAGTGCGGAGATGCCGCGAAAGAGTATCTGCCCGAGGAGAGCGTTTTTTCAGGGCCGTTTTGTTCCAAAGGAAACTCTCGTCCGGTGGACATAGCTTTCCCGGTTCCAGGAGCATCGGTATCGTGGCGCTGCGTATCGGACGGGTATGAATCGGAGGCTTGCATCGCAAGGCGTCGATCCTCCGGCTCCACAAATGACTGCTCGCTCATTTCCGATCCGTTCGGAATTCCTGATGGATACGGGCCGCCGTTCAATATGCTCTCATCTGCACAGGAACCAGTTCTTACTGTTTCATGCGATCCGGGGAACATTCGAGCGACGGCAGGGAGTTCAACGGCTCAAACATTCGTCTACAATAAGGGGTTTGTATATGCGGGAGGCTCATGGCAAAGCATTTCTTTTTCAGGGATGAATGCTACGGGGAATCCGGGGTGGCTTTCGGGTAAGGCGAATTCCTCTCTTCTTCCCGAAGCGACGGGCGGGGCGGGAAATTTTGTTATTGCCTTTGTCTGTCAATACGTCGAGAATTCCTGGAAGTGCGGATGTCGAGATAAGGCATGCGCCAATAGCTTTTGGACTCTTCAGAAATACAAGTGAATCTCAATCTTGCGGATTCAGGGATTTGCGGGAATGGAAACGGAGGATGATGATCAATCGCCTCCGTTTTTTATCCTCCTATTGAGGGTTCCCGTAGAATCCTTGTGGGAAGCTGATTCCCATGCTATTTATTTACGAGAGCTTCCGAGAGTTCGGATTGTTTTCCTGGGTAAAGAGACAAACAAGCATATGGCTCCGGAGTCCAATACTGAGCGCGGCGGAGAACGCGGAAGAAAAAAATATGTCCGAACCGCACATGGTGCTCTCGAAACACCGTTTTTCATGCCGGACGCCACTCGGGCCTCAGTTAGAGGTATTGAAATGAATTCGGTCCGGAATATCGGCATTGAAGCGGCAGTGGTGAATACCTACCACCTTATGTTGCATCCGGGATCCCGGGCTATTGCGGGATTTGGAGGAGTTCACCGATTTATGGGATGGGATTTCCCGGTCCTGTCCGATTCCGGGGGGTATCAGGTGTATTCATTGATCCATAAGCATCCGGATTTTGGGAAAATTACCGAGGATGGAGCTATATTTCGGTCTCCCCTTGATGGGTCGAAACGACTTTTGACACCAGAGAAGTCTATCGATATCCAGTTCGATCTCGGCGTTGATATGATGGTGTGCTTGGATGATCCGAGGCCGAATGATGCTCCCCAAAGCGATCTCGTCCAGGCGGTTGAACGGACTATTCGATGGGCAAGGCGTTGCAAGGATCGATATGAAGAGCGAGTTATAAACGTAGATCCGAATCGTCGGCCACTTCTTTTCGGAGTTGTGCAGGGCGGGTTGGATCTCGAGCTTCGTCGGGAATGCGCTTCGGAGCTTGGAAAGATTGGTTTTGACGGATACGGTTTTGGAGCGAGACACATTGATAATGATGGAAGTTTCCTTGAAGAAGTGCTGCGCGAGACAGCGAAGGCTGTGCCGGAGACATCTTTGCGATTTGCGCTTGGAGTTGGAACTCCGATGGATATCGTTCGCTGTTATCGGCTCGGCTGGGATATGTTTGATTGCGTTATCCCGACACGAGAGGGGCGACATGGCCGCGCATTCGTCTGGAAGCGCGAGATGTTGCTTGATGACGATTTCTATGATGCGATCCGTATAACGGGGGAGCAGTTTTCGGATGATCTCAGGCCGATAGATTCGGAGTGCGATTGCCCTGCGTGTCGAGGAGGATTTTCGCGGGCGTACATTCGCTACCTTTTTTCGAGTGCCGATTCGCTTGGCTCGAGACTTGTCTCTTTGCATAACCTTAGATTTTACGCGCAGTTGCTTCAATTGCTCCGCACCGGAAGCGAACGGGTGTTTCTTTGACATTTTTACGATAAAAGGGTAGGATAAATCAGTTCTGGAACGTTCCGTTCTAACCCTCACTCATCTATGGATCGGTCACTTGTTACCATGGAGAAGATTGTTTCCCTCGCAAAACGGCGAGGTTTTGTGTTTCCTGGGAGCGATATTTACGGCGGACTCGCAAATTCGTGGGACTACGGTCCTTATGGATCTCAGCTCAAGAAGAATATAAAGGACCACTGGTGGAACACATTTGTTGAAAGCCGAGATGATATTGTTGGCGTCGACGCAGCTATCATCATGAATCCGCGAGTGTGGGAGGCAAGCGGACATATTTCAGGATTCAATGATTTTCTTATCGAGTGCAAAGAATGTCACGAGCGAGTTCGCCCCGATCAGCACCTTGATTCGGATAACCAGCGCGTTTTCACGGCCGTCTTTTCGGAGATGATGTTTAAGCGGATGGAGACAGAGAGGCTTCGGCGCGAGGCGGGGAGCGAACCAAGTCTCAATATGCTGACGGCGGAACAATACGAAAAGGAAGTCGAAGATCTTGGCACGCGAATACTCGAGGTGCTCCGAACGATACCCTGTCCCCATTGCGGGAAGCGAGAGTGGTCGCATCCGACGCTTTTTAATCTCATGTTTAAGACTTTTGTAGGGCCGACGGAGGAGTCGGCGAATATTGTGTATCTTCGCCCCGAGACTGCGCAGGCGATGTTTGTGGATTTTCCGCTCATAGCGACGACGTCGCGCAAGCGGCTTCCATTTGGCGTCGGACAGATCGGAAAGGCTTTCCGAAACGAGATTACTCCCGGAAATTTTATTTTCCGAACGAGAGAGTTCGAACAGATGGAGATCGAGTATTTCTTTGATCCGGAGAA
Organism: uncultured Bdellovibrionales bacterium; assembly: GCA_964515255.1. Taxonomy (GTDB): domain Bacteria; phylum Patescibacteriota; class Minisyncoccia; order Moranbacterales; family UBA1568. The sequence goes on from CAZETL010000002.1 coordinate 12,713, forward strand.
GCATCCTTGGAACGACGTTTTTGAATCATGGAAAAGCGAGATGGAGTCGTGGATGCGGATGGTTGGCATGGATATGGATCATGTCCATCCCACGGAGATACCCGAGGGGGATCGGGCGCATTATTCGTCTCGAACCATTGACTTTGAATTCGACTATCCATTCGGACGAAAGGAGCTTTTCGGACTTGCGTACCGAACGGACTATGACCTTGCTCGCCATGCGGAATTTTCCCGACGCGACATGATGTGGGAAAATCCTGAGACGAAGAAGAAACTGGTGCCTCATGTGATAGAACCGACTTTTGGGTTGGATCGCGCACTCCTTGCGATCCTTCTTTCCGCATATGACGAAGAGGTGGTAGAGGGGGGCGAAACGCGCACGGTGCTTCATCTTGCAAAGTCGATTGCGCCGGTCAAAGTAGCGGTATTTCCGCTTCTCAAAAACAAACCCGAGCTCGTAGCGAAGGCGCGCGAAGTCTTTGATTCTCTTCGAAAGGATTTTGTATGCGAATTTGATGATAATGGCAATGTAGGAAAACGGTATCGCCGCCAGGACGAGATAGGGACGCCTTATTGCGTAACAATTGATTTTGAGACGCTGGATAATGGAACGGTGACGGTGCGGGATCGAGATACGATGCAGCAAGACCGCGTTGCGATTACTGATCTCCGAGAGGTTATGCGCGATCGACTTTCGGATTAGATTGATACGGTTGGGTTGATGCGCATAAACGAGATCGGATCAGGAAGACTTAATGATATTTTTCCGTGTATGCAATACGAGAAACTGACGCTTCCGAATGGACTCCGTGTTATTCTTGCGCCAATGCCGGAATCGATGACGACGACGGTGTTGATCACGACGGCAACTGGTTCCCGGTATGAGACGAAGGAAGAGAGTGGGCTGTCGCATTTTCTGGAGCACATGTTCTTTAAGGGGACCAAAAAGCGGCCGACAGCGCTTTCCATTAGCGAAGAACTCGATGGGGTTGGCGGAGAGTACAATGCGTTCACTTCGAAAGACCGCACGGCATATTATGCGAAAGTGGATGCGAAACATGCCGCGATGGCGCTTGATATCGTAAGCGATTTATTTCTCAACTCAACGCTTCCGACTGAAGAGATAGATCGCGAGCGCGGTCCGATTCTGCAGGAATTGAGCATGTATGAGGATACGCCAGTCCGGCATGTCGGAGATATTTTCGAGGCGCTTCTCTACGGGGATCACCCGCTTGGCCGGGATATTATCGGGACGAGGGAGAATATTCGCAGGTTCAAACGCGATGAGTTTATTTCGTATCTCAACCGGGCATACGTTGCTTCAAATGTTGTTGTTGGCGTCGCCGGAAAGTTTGATGTCGATTGGGCGAAAAGGACCATTGAGGGGGATTTCGCGGGGATGCGGACCGGAAAGAATCCGAACCGGGAGAAAATTTCCGAGCATCAGGTCTCTCCCGCCGTTCTTCTCCAAACGAAGACAACCGACCAGACTCACTTTATACTCGGCGTCCGAGCCTTCGACTTCTTCCACCGAGACAGGCATGCTCTTGCCGTTTTGTCGACGCTTCTCGGAGGCGGCATGTCGAGCAGGCTTTTCATGGCGGTGAGAGAGCGGCGCGGTCTTGCTTATAGTGTCCACACGGGGACGGATGCGTACCATGATGCTGGGTACCTTGCAACGCAATGCGGTGTCGAGCACGGAAATCTCGAGAAGACAATCGCTGTTATTTTGGAAGAGTATCGGCGTATCCGGGAAGAAACAGTATCTGAGAAAGAGCTCGTGAAAGCGAAGGAGAATATAAAAGGCAGCATGTCGATGCATCTTGAAGCCTCCGATGATATCGCGAGCTTCCTCGTGGACCAGGAGAGTCTCAAAGGGGAGATTGTGCTCCCGGAGCAGCGATTTGCAGAAATCGATGCCGTGTCCGCTGATGATGTGCGTCGAGTCGCAGAAGAAATTTTTCTTCCTGAACGGCTGAATCTCGCTGTGATCGGGCCGCAGGAGTCGAAAGAAAGTCTTGAGGGTATGCTGCGCCTCTAAAAGGAATTTGTGAAATTCTCTCTATCTTTTGGCATTTTGCTGAATGGGAGCTGTTGGGCCTTGTAAAGTGCGGAACTGACAGCAGAAAGCGGAGAAATCGGTGTACGCCTGGCTGCGCTGGTAAATATGCCGCTGTCGGGATGGGAAGTTAGCATTGATGAAGAAAGCGGTGCATCGTATAGGTTCAAAAGAAATGATCCATCCCATAGACTCTATGAGCAGAGAACAATATATTGATGCTTGGTCAAAGATTTTGTTTCGTGCTGCCGCTGTGGTGGTTGGGCTTTCCTTTCTCTATTTTATTCGCGACATCATCACCCTTTTCTTTGTTTCCATCATCGTGACGGCGTCGGTTGCTCCGGCTATCGAGCGACTCGAGGTAATGCGGATTCCGAGGGCGCTTGGTGTTCTTTTTGTGTACGCGGTGATTATCGGCATTCTCGTGACGGTTGTGTCGCTTGTCGTTCCTGCTGTTTCGGGACAGGTTAGGGAGTTCTCGCTCAATGCGCCGACTTACCTTGAGAAATGGTCTCTTTTTGCAAACGGGATAGAGTCATACTTCCGTCTTCACGATGTTTCGATTGGCTCTGATGCGGATACGCCGCCGTCTCTTGAGGCGGGCGGTGCTGTATCGGGAATCTTTTCGACGACAGTCGGATTTTTTCGGGCGGTATTCTCCGTCGTTGTAGTGTTTTTTCTTTCGCTCTACATGTCATTTGAACGGCGCGGCATCGACAAAGTGCTTCGTACGTTGACGCCTGCCGAGTATGAGGATCGGGTCCTCTCATTTTCTCGGAAAATCCAAGATAAGATCGGGCAGTGGATGTTTGGGCAGCTCCTTCTCATGGCAGTAGTCTTTTCTTTTTATTTCATTGGACTTACGATGCTTGGAATTCCGTACGCTTTTCTCTTGGCCCTTCTCGGTGGACTTCTTGAAATAGTGCCGTATGCTGGACCGACCATGGCGGCGATACCCGCTGCACTTCTTGGATTTCTTATTTCTCCGTGGCTCGGCGTTGGCGTTGTTTTTCTCTATATTGCTATTCAGCAAATCCAAAATCATATCGTGATTCCCCAAATAATGCGGAGGACTGTCGGATTGAACCCGGTAGCGGTTATATTATCGCTTCTTATCGGTGCAAAACTTGCCGGTGTCGCGGGAATTCTCGTCGCGGTTCCATCGGCGGCCGCGCTCTCAGTCTTTGTCGAAGAATTTCTCGGGGATCGGAAAGGGAAATCCGAGTGATTGGCCGTATTGAAGTATTGAATATGCTGAAGCAGAAGCCTCTTATGAATGATGAGGAAGATGTCATTCAACTCGAAGACACGGAACTTCCGAATCGAGGGGTTTTATTTGTTGTTGCGACGCCGATTGGAAATATGGAGGACATAACGCTCCGCGCGCTCCATATTCTCGGTGAGTGCGATGCGATCGTATGCGAGGACACGCGTGTCGCGAAAAAACTCCTTTTTCGCCACAATATATCGAAGCCGCTTCTTGCTATCCCGCAGCGGGCGGCGGACGAAAAAATTCGCCGGATTATCGGCATGCTCGAATTAGGGAAACGAGTCGCGCTCATAACCGACGCCGGGACGCCAGGAGTTTCCGATCCGGGAAATGAACTTGTTGCCTCTGTTTCTGAAAATGGTTTTCGGGTCTCGCCCGTACCGGGACCATCAGCGCTTGGAGCGCTTCTTTCAATTGCCGGAGTGAATATGCAGGAATTTCTTTTTAAGGGGTTTCCGCCGCACAAGAAGGGAAGAGAGACTTTTTTCCGAAATGTTGCTGAATCAGCGGTGCCGATTGTCTACTATGAGTCGCCCTATCGCGTCGTTAAAAATTTGGAGCTTCTCTCGACACTCGCACCGGAAAAGCATATTATTCTCGGGCGAGAACTTACCAAGATGTTTGAAGAGGTTATTCGCGGAAGCGTTGCGGAAGTGTTAGCGCATTACCAGAAGAATCCGGGAAAGGTGAAAGGAGAGTTTTCTATGTTGGTTGTCTAGAGCTCGTCTCAAAAATAGTTTTGAAGCGATTCTGAGTATTTTTCGAGAGCGAAAACTTTGAAAACCAATGAATAACGGCATTATTTCGAAGAGATTTGAAAAGTTTGCAGTTGAGAAAGATAGGAATTCGAGTCATGAATGATTTTTGAGATGAGCTCTAGTTTTTTGATTGCGCTGGCATAAAAAAGCGGAGCTTGGTTGTAATTTCCAAGCTCCAAAGACCTTAGGCAACGCGGAGTGACCGACGAAGGGAAGAGTTATTTCTCTTCGTTGCTAAAATTGTCGATAAGGAAAAATCCGTCTGGATTGTCAGGAGAAATGACTCCCACGAGAGAATTTTTGCAATGGACCGTCACTGCGCGGCTTGAGGGGTGCACTGTGAAGTGATGAACAGGACAAGTTCCCCTATCGATGTTGCTGATTGTCATCTGCTGTTTCCACATCAAGTCGCTCTCCGTGTACTGGTAAGATGACGTGCCAGTTTGAGGATGAGGTTTGTCCGCAAGAAGGCAAGCAAGCAGCATGGAAGCAAGAGCAGAAACGGACAGGAAAACGATCGGATTGGAGCTTGCTTTCATTTCGTACTCCTCAAAGAAGTTGTTGCGTGAAAAGAACCGTTGAGGGTCTACGGAAAGAACCCGACTCGAAACCTATAATGGAAAAACTGTTATGTCAAGATTCTACATTACGACCGCCATTGATTACGTGAATGCGAAGCCGCACGTGGGGCATGCGCTCGAGAAAGTTCTCGCAGATACTATTGCACGCTTCCACCGCCTGTCCGGAAAGGAAACCTTTTTTCTCACCGGGTCGGACGAAAACAGCCTCAAGAATGTGCAGGCCGCAGAGAAGGCAGGAGTTCAGACAAAAGAGTTTGTCGATGCCATCGTGCTCGACTGGAAAGGTTTGCGATCCGTTCTGAATCTTTCTTTCGACGAGTTTATTCGAACAACGGAAGAGAGGCATTTCGCAGGCGCGCAAAAACTTTGGTCTTGTTTCAAATCGGACGACATCTATCGAAAGCGCTATTCCGGGCTTTACTGCGTCGGCTGCGAAGAATATAAATTGCCGAAGGATTTGATCGAAGGAAAGTGTCCGGATCACAAGAAAGCGCCAGAACATGTGGAAGAAGAGAATTATTTCTTCCGCCTTTCTTCATACGCGGATATTTTGAAAAAGAAAATAGAGAGTGGAGAACTCAGAATTCTTCCTGAATTTCGAAGAAACGAGATGCTTTCGTTTATCGAGATGGGACTTGAAGATTTCTCAATTTCGCGATCCGTTGATCGGGCAAAAGGCTGGGGCGTTCCTGTTCCAGGCGACCCGTCACAGATTATGTACGTTTGGGTGGACGCGCTTTCGAACTACATTACGGCGCTTGACTATGCTGGAGACGGGGCGCTCTATGAAAAATTTTGGGCGGGTGACGGAGATCGAGTCCATGTGATCGGAAAGGGAATCCTTCGGTTCCATGCGATTTATTGGCCGGCAATGCTTCTCTCGGCCAAACTGCCGCTGCCGACGACTATCTATGCGCATGAATACCTTACGGTTGAGGGGCAGAAAATATCGAAATCGATCGGGAATACTATTGATCCAGCTGATCTCGTGGAAGCATATGGCATCGATGGAACGCGATATCTTCTTACTGCGAGTTTGCCATATATGAAGGATGGGGATATATCCCGAAAGAGGCTTACGGAAAAATATAACTCGGATCTTGCAAACGGACTCGGGAACCTTGTCTCGCGAGTGATGAAACTCGGCGAAAAAATGGATTCTCGCGAAGAAAGCGTTGATGAGCGCGGATTTCCGGAAGAGTTTTCGGGACTGATACAGCAATATCGTCTCAGTGAAGCGCTTGAGTATGTCTGGGATATTGTCCGCGCAAGCAACCAGTATATAGAGGAGACGAAGCCGTGGGAACTTGCAAAGACAAATCCGAAGGAATTTGAAATCGTTATGAGAAAACTCTTCCGGGATCTTGCGCGAATTGCGGCGCTTATCGCTCCTTTCATGCCGGAGACATCTGAGAGATTGCAGTCGATGCTTGCCGCTCGGAAGGGGGGCATCCTTTTTCAGAGGATTCAATAGTATCTGCGCGCGCATGTCTACGGCGATATTTTTGAGGCAATTGGCGAAAAATTTGAGGGGAGTCGGCGCAATTATGCCGAGTTCCAAATTTCTTGCGGACAGAATGGTTTCCAAGGTCGATTTCCGATCGGCGAAAATCATCGTTGAACTTGGTCCAGGAACTGGTGTGGTGACAAAGGAAATGCTTTCCCGCATGCGACCGGACGCGCGGCTTATCGCCATTGAAACGAATGATGCGTTCTGCGACATGCTCGAAAAACTTCGCGATGAAAGGCTTGTAGTGGTGAGGTTGTCTGCCGAGCGTCTGCCGGAGATTCTTGATGGAGGGTATGCGGATGCGATTGTTTCCGGCATCCCGCTCGCATCCCTCGGGAAGAGAGTTTCGGGGGAGATTCTTGACGCAGTCAAAGGAAGCCTTGCGCCGCATGGAGTTTTCGTACAGTTTCAATACTCCAAACTCTCTCGCCGAATGATCGAAGATCGATTCAGCTCGGTTTCGATGGATTTCGTGCCGATCAATGTTCCTCCCGCCTTTGTGTATACTGCGAGACATTGACATTTCACATATCGGTTGATACCGTACTTTTGCTGAATGTCCAGCAATTTTCTTGGAGATACGTCATGGAAACAGAAACATTTGTTCCTTTTCATTTCGACGGGAATCGTTGGAATGGCCCCGTGCGACGCTTGAAGGATTGGCTGGAATTGTGCGAAGGGCATCGCAGGTACTTCTCAACTGACAGCGAAGGAGCCAATAGGATCGAATTGATGCAGAGATCCCAAGCTTCCAATATTACACAACGAGTTGAGGGGGGGGAGGTGTCTGCGCCGGACTGGTATGAGATGCCAAACTTCGGTCTCCGTGGCGAACATATTGGGCAAGACCTGACGCTGGAAGAATGGTTAAAATCGAAAGGGATGTACGAGCTCCTGCTCAATGCCGGACTCGAGTCGGAGAACGCCCCTGTCAAAACGGACGGAGGACGGGAAGCGGCGTAGAATCGCCCCGGCATTCGTCATAGAAAAGCCGCTTGGTTTGTCCGGCGGCTTTTTTCATGTTTGAATGTCTCTATGATAGACTCGCACGCTCATATTCATGATGAAAAGTTCGGTGTCGATAGGGATGAAGTGGCACGCCGTGCCCGGGAAGCTGGCGTTTGCAAGATGGTGACCATCGGGACGAGTATCCAGGAAAGTCGCGACGCGGTTCAATGCGCCGAGAAATATAAGGGTGTTTTCGCGACGGTTGCTGTTCACCCGGAAGAGTATTCAAAGCTCCCGGACGTGGAATTGCAAACAGCATGGATGGAGGAGCTTTCCCGGCTATCTGAGAATCCGAAAGTTGTCGCAATAGGGGAATGCGGTTTGGATTATCATGCATTCAATGGCATTGCCATAACCGACAAGCAGAAAGAATGCCAGAAACAAGGGTTCCTCGAACATCTCGAGCTTTCTTCGCGCACTGGGAAGCCGATTGTGATCCATGCACGGGAATCATACGAAGACGTTCTTGAATTACTGCAGGCATTTGTCTCGAAGATTCCGAATATCATCCTGCATTGCTATCAGGGGGATACAAAGATAACGGAGAAGTTTCTCGGACTCGGGGAGAAAGTGAACTTTTCATTCGCCGGGAATATCACGTATCCCGTCAAGAAGTCGGCGCAGGGCACGGATGATGATATTCGCGAAGTCGTCAGGATGATTCCGATAGGACGGATTCTTTCGGAGACCGATTGTCCCTATCTTGCTCCGCAGAAATTCCGCGGAACGCGGAACGAACCGGCGTACGTAGTCGAGGTAGTTCGCGCTATCGCCGAATTCAAAGCAATCTCCTTGGAAGAAACCGCGCGCCAGACCTGCGAAAACGCGGAAAGAATTTTCAGAATATAGGCCTCTTCCTCCTGTTTTTCGGTATTTGCAGGATTTTCCTTGAGAACGCTTCGCGCCGCCCCTTTCTTCTTTTAAGGGGCGAATTTTTATCTTTTCAAAAGATAAGATTTTCTTCCTATTGACAATGCAACTAAGTTGCATTAAAGTTTGAAGTATGAAAAAGGAATCTCGAGAGAAAAATAAGGGAGGGCGAATGACGGCGCGAGAACTCATTATGGACACGTTGGCGTGCTCGCCGGAGCCGATATCGGCTCCGGAAATCCTGTGCCGCCTCGCTAGACGAAAAGTTTCTTTCAATAAGACGACGATTTATCGGGAATTGGAGACGCTTCGCAATAGCGGTTCGATTCGAGAAGTCTTCTTCCGAAACGACAAAGCGTTGTATGAGCTTCCAGGGGAACACCACCACCATCTTGTCTGTACATCTTGTGGGAATGTTCGGGACGTCGCTCCGAGGGAATCGTTCGCTGACGAAGAAAAGGAAATTCTGCGCCGCGAATCTTTCCTCGTGCTCGAGCATTCTCTGGAATTTTTCGGTCTATGCCGATCATGTCGATGACAGCAGCTTCTCGCCAGAGCAGAAATCTATGAAGAAAATAATGATATTTCTCGCGTTTGCGCTTGTGATGATTGCGGCTGTTTCTTTCGTATTTGTGCGGATGGAGGGGATTAAGATGCCAAAGAGCGGAGATGATGGTTTGAATGGTGGCGCGCGGATTACGATTGCAGCAAGCTTTTATCCGCTGTATTTTTTTGCTTCTCGAATTGGCGGAAGCAGGGCGGAGGTGTTGAACATGACTCCTTCCGGCGTGGAGCCGCATGACTACGAACTGACTCCAAAAGATATGGCGAATATTGGCCGGAGCCGCCTCATTATCGTGAACGGCGGCGGCTTGGAACCGTGGAGCGACCGAATCGAAGGAATTGTTGATGCGTCGAAAACAAAGGTGATTGCGGCAGCTAACGGGGTTTTGACTCGAAAAGAAGAAGGTGGAGACGGGGCCGAGATTGATCCGCACGCGTGGCTCTCGCCGATAGTCGCTGGGTCTCTGGCGCAGAGTATTCTGGAGGGGTTCGTGGCCGTCGATCCTGGAAATGCGGAGGAGTATCGAAAAAATGCAAAAGCTCTCCAAGAGGAGCTGTCGATCCTTGATGTCGAATATCGGGATGGGCTTGCTCATTGCGAGAGCCGGGATATTGTTACGGCTCACTCGGCATTCGGATACCTCGCCTCGTCGTACGGACTCCGGCAAATGCCGATTGCGGGACTTTCTCCCGATGCGGAACCATCTCTCAAGGACCTTGGCAATATCGCGGCATTCGCAAGATCAAGCGGAGTAAGATATATTTTCTTTGAGAGCCTTTCGAGTCCGAAACTTGCTGAAGCGATTGCGAAGGAGGTTGGGGTTGGGACATTGGTCCTTAATCCGATCGAAGGATTGACTCCTGACGAAGAAGCCGCCGGCATGAATTATTTCTCGGAAATGCGCTCAAATCTTTCCCATTTACGCCAGGCACTTTCATGCATGAAGTAGACCACACAAAAAATATCATCGAGGTCAACGGAGTGAGCTTTTCCTATGATGGCAGGGTTGACGTCCTAAAGGACGTGTCTTTGAGTGTTCATCGCGGAGACTTCATCGGACTCGTTGGATCAAATGGTTCCGGGAAGACAACGCTTCTCAAATTAATACTCGGGATTCTCGTTCCGAAGACTGGGAGCATCCGTTTGTTTGGTGAAGATATTGCTATACTTCGCGATCGGAGTCGAATCGGATATGTGCCGCAGAAAGCATCGAGTTTTTACTTGAATTTTCCCGTTTCGGTTCGTGAAGCAGTTCTGATGGGGAGGTTTGGCAAGCGGGGATTGTTTCATCGGATGAAGTCGGAAGACTGGCTATTCGTTGACGACGTCCTTGCGAGAGTCAACATGGCATCGTTTGCTGATCGGCTTGTTGGCGAATTGTCTGGCGGACAGCAGCAGCGAGTTCTCATTGCGCGCGCACTTGCCTGTGAACCGGAAATTCTTTTCTTGGATGAGCCGACGACGGGCGTGGATCAATCCGGGGAGAATGAATTCTACGAATTGTTGAGAAGCTTGAACCGGAAGCTTGATATTACTCTGGTTTTGGTATCTCACGACATTGACCGAATGGCGCGGGAAGCTATGCATCTTGTGTGCGTCGATCAAACGGTGAAATGCTATCTTTCTCCGGAAGAATATTTCGCAAGGCGCGGCGAAATCAACGAAAAAACCCTATGAGTTCCGATATATTGCAGATATTCCAGTACGGGTTCATCGTCCGCGGCATTGAAGCGGGCGTCATCGTCTCTCTTGTTGCGCCGCTCGTCGGAATTTTCCTTGTTTTGCGCCGCTATTCGCTTATTGCTGATACGCTTTCCCATGTCTCCCTTGCGGGCATTGCCGGCGGAATGCTCTTTGGCATACCGCCGGTTATCTCGGCGCTTGCGGCGGCTGTCGCCGCTTCTTTCGGGATCGAACGACTGAGAAATTCCCGGAGGCTCTCCGGCGAATCTGCACTCGCTTTATTTCTGTCGGGAAGCCTTGCACTCGCATTGATTCTCATTTCGCTCGCGCACGGTTTCAATGCGAATCTCTTCAGTTACCTTTTCGGGAGCGTCGTTACAGTGACTAATCGGGACATTGTAGTGATCGCTGCTCTTTCGGTTGTAATTGTCGGTTTGATCGCTTTGTTTTACAAGGAGCTTGTCTATGTGACATTTGACGAGGAAGCTGCTCAAGTGAGCGGTATCCCGACTCGGCTCATCAATTCGGTTTTGATACTGCTTGCCGCTGTTCTTGTGGCTCTTGCTATCCCCGTTGTCGGAGTGCTCCTTATATCGGCGCTTATCGTGATTCCGGTCGTTTCGGCGCTCCAGTTCCGGACTGGATTTGCGCGGACGATCCTCATTGCCGAGAGTATATCGGTTTTCTCGGTTGTAACAGGAATCTTCACATCCTATTTTCTGGATCTCTCGACGGGCGGGACTATCGTGATCGTCATGCTGGCGATTTTCTCGGCGATATTTTTTTGGAAGCGGTGATTTCTTCGGAAAAGTTTCTCTATCGTCGGATCTCAACCGAAGGGAGTCTTCCAAGAAGGCGATCTCGTATTCGTTCGAGATTGAGCGACTTCGATCTTGATTTTTCTGCAAGCGACGGATCAAAAATTTTCACGTCGCGGAATTCTTGGAGAGCGTAGCGGCGCGCACCCCGGATCCAATCCCCGATTTCGTCGAAGTCTTCTTCTTCGTGGATGCCCGGGACCACCGTAGTGCGGAATTCGTAGTCGGCACCGCTTTCCATGATGAGGCGCGCGCTTTCTCGGAATCGATCGATGGCGATATGGGGATTCCCGGAAGCAATCGAGTATTTTTCAGGGGCGTGCTTGATGTCCATCGCCCAGAAATCAATGAGATTCGTTTGCATGAGGAGCCGTACTTTTTCGGGGAAGGCGCCGTTTGTATCGAGTTTTACGAGGAAGCCGAGCGATTTTATTTCCCGGATAAATTCCTCGAGATCGGGCTGGAGCGTCGGTTCGCCGCCGGTGATGCAGACGCCGTCGAGTTTCCCTTGCCTCTTCTTGAGAAATTCGAGGAATTCGCCAGCTTTGTCGCCGCCTGTCTGCGCAAGATACTCATCGGTCGGCTCGATGAGTTCCGGATTGTGGCAGAACGGACACCGGAGGGCGCAGCCGATCGTAAAGGCGACGGAAGCGATTTTCCCGGGGTAGTCGAGGAGCGTGAGCGGATGGTATCCGGCGAGACGCATATTCTTGACATGACTAGTTATCTGTGATAAAATGGTAAGTTAGCATTCGGCTAACGGTGGCGTAGGAGGAAGTCATGAGTCACAACGAATTTTCGATAGTACCGGGCGTATATCGGGCAGTAGTCTGCGCGCAAGACCTTACGCCAACAGGGATGATGGACGCGGAAGTGATGATCTTCCCCGATGGAACCGGGAAGTTTATGTGTTCGCGGAACGGGATCGTATCTCAGTATCCGAACGTCCATATTCGTACGGATAGGGGCGAGGGATTGAGGGAGATTGTCCGCGTGGGAGTGAGGCTGAATATCGTCGATGATTGACGAGGGATATTCAGCTATCAATTTCAAAGGACGGCATTACTTATGTGTGCTGTCCTTCTTTATTTTCATTTTTACCCCCACATTTTCTCTCCGAATGGTCATGCTGCGCTCGGGATGTATTCGAGGCGGTCGCCATATTCCTGCTGCTTCCCTTTGTTCCACTGTTCGACGGGGCGGATATAGCCGACGACTCGAGTGTAGACTTCCGCTTTCTGGAAATCGGCGAGCGCGGGATTCATCTCGTGGCAGGAGCGGCATTTTGCAAAGGTTTCGCCGCTTGCCTCATAGGGCATATATTCCTCACCTTTCTTCAGTGTCTTTTCGCAATCGTGGCACGTTATCGCTTGCATACTCTTTTTGTTAGAGATTATTTTTTACATTTTTTGGCGGCGTGGAGGGATGTTTTTTTAAGAAAATCTTGGCAGCTTGCTCCTGAGTGATTCATCTGGGAATCTCTTCCCACTGTACCCCTGATTCAAACGCATTCACATCCTCTTCGTATTGTTCGCGCGTTGCTCGAATGGTTATCGAATCAATATGCAATTTTGTTCCATGCATGTCCAGAAGTGCTTTCGCCTCCCTTGCTTTATTGACGCCGACCCAGTTGGCAACTATTGAGAAACGAGCGGAGGGATTTCTTCTAATTCTTTCTCGCAAAGAAGAAACAAAACTTCCGAAATCCACCTTGTTAAATTCTACGCCGAGTTCGAGCGGGAGCTCTTTTTCGGCGGGAATTCTTTCCATAAGTTTTTCCTTACCAATTATTTTTTTGAATTTTTACGCTTTCTTATACTCTTTCGCGGTTGGCGCTGCTACGCACTTCGGACAAGTCTTGTGTTCGCCGGGGAGATAGCCGTGCGCGGGGCAAACGCTGAAGGTCGGAGACAGCGTGAAGTAAGGAAGGCGGTATTTCTCGGCGATTCTCTTGACGAGCGTTTTCGCAAGCGCGGGATCATTGATGCGCTCCCCGAGGAATCCGTGGAGAACCGTTCCTCCGGTGTATTGCGTCTGGAGATTATCCTGGAGGTCGAGCGCTTCGAAGATGTCGTCGGTAAAGCCGACGGGGAGATGGGAGGAATTGGTGTAGTACGGTTCGGCGTGTTTTGTTTTCACTTCCCGATCATTCGCGACGGTGATATCGGGGTATTTCTTCATATCGAGAAGCGCGAGCCGGTACGCGGTTCCTTCAGCCGGAGTCGCTTCGAGATTAAAGAGATTATTCGTCTTCTCCTGGTAATTTCCGATTCGTTCGCGCATATGCGTGAGGAGTCGCTCTGCAAACGATTGTCCCTTGGAAGTCGTGATGTCGGTTTTGAGGAGATTTCGGATCGCTTCATTGGTGCCGACGAGTCCGATGGTGCTGAAGTGATTCTTCCAGAATTGTTGGAACCGCTTCTTTACATTCGACAAATAGAACTTCGTATAGGGATACAGACCCTTTTCAGTGAGGCCTTCAACTACCTTCCGTTTTATTTCGAGGCTTTCTTTCGCAATATCCATGAGCCGATCCAGGCGTTTGAAGAAATCCTTTTCATTTTTCGCGAGGTATCCAATGCGCGGAAGATTGAGCGTGACGACTCCGATTGAGCCGGTAAGGGGGTTTGCGCCGAAAAGTCCGCCGCCGCGGCGGCGGAGCTCGCGATTGTCGAGCCGGAGTCGGCAGCACATGCTTCGCGCGTCGTCAGGGCTCATGTCGGAGTTTACGAAATTGGCAAAGTAGGGAATGCCGTATTTCGCAGTCATTTCCCAGAGCGGCGCGTGCGCCGGATTGTTCCAGTCGAAGTCCTTCGTGATGTTGTAGGTCGGGATAGGGAACGTGAAAATGCGGCCCGATGAATCGCCTTCGCACATGACCTCCGCAAAAGCGCGATTGATCATCGCCATCTCAGCAGCAAAATCGCCGTAGGTTTCTTTCTGCGGTTCGCCGCCGATAATGACATGCTCGCTGGAGAGGATTTTCGGCGGAATGAGATCAAGCGTGATATTCGAGAACGGCGTCTGGAATCCGACGCGCGTCGAAACGTTCATGTTGAAGACGAAAGATTGAATCTCCTGCTTTACTTGTCGATACGAAAGTTTGTCATACCGGACGAAAGGAGCGAGCAATGTGTCGAAGTTGGAAAATGCCTGTGCGCCCGCGACTTCGCCTTGGAGCGTATAGATGAACTTCACCATTTGCCCAAGTGCCGATCCGAGGTGTTTTGCTGGTTTGCACGAGACTTTGCCGGGGACGCCGGTGAAGCCGCGACGGAGGAGATCTTCCAGATCCCAGCCACAGCAATAGGCGGAGATGAGTTGGAGATCGTGGATATGGAGATCGCCCGATTCATGGGCTTCGCGGACTTCTTTCGGATAAATCCGATTCATCCAGTATTTCGTGCTGATTGCAGAAGAGACGTAGTTATTGAGTCCTTGCAAAGAATACGCCATATTGGCGTTTTCTTTCACGAGCCAGTCGAGATTGCCGATATATTTATCGACAAGATGGACAGCTTTGACGAGAGACTCTTCCGCTTCTCGTGTCTCTCGATGTTGTTCGCGGTAGAGAATATACGCTTTTGCCGTCTCGTGGTATCCCTCGGACATGAGGACGGTTTCGACGAGGTCCTGAATCTCTTCGATCTTTGGGATGAATTTCCCGAGGTTTTGTTTTGCGTATCGGCGGGACTTTTGCTCCAGAAGCGACACGACTTTTTTGCCGAGGCGAGGGGCTTCTTTTTCTGTTCCTGCTTGCGTCGCGGAGAGGGCTTTTTCGATGGCGTTCGCAATTTTGTACGGGTTGAATGGCACGGTTCGACCGCTTCGCTTTCGCACGGATTCGACCGATGCTTTTTCTTTTTGTTTGAGAGATTTTTTCGTTGCCATACCTTTTTTCATGGAGAAAAGAAAAACCGTGGAAATCTTCTCCCCCACGGAGTGCGCGCTTCGAAGGGCGCCTCCCCATTATCTTCCAAATAAAAAAACTCGTAAAGTTTCCCGTAGGGAAGGGGAGAATGGTATACTGAAGACGCTTTTCGTCGAGGATAAATTGAGAAGTTTTCTCCTATGAGCATTGCGTCGCTTCTTGAACCGAAATCGATAGCCGTCGTAGGCGCTTCCACACAGGCGGGAAGCGTCGGAAATGATATTGTCAAAAATCTCGTTACACAAGGCTTTCAAGGGAAAGTTTTTCCCGTGAACCCAAAAACAAATGAATTGTACGGAGTTCCTTGTTTCCCAAATGTATCTTCGATTGAAGATGACATTGAATGCGTCGTGATTGCCGTGCCGGCGAGCATTGTGCCCCAGGTATTGCGGGAAGCGGTGGAGAAAGGGATTCGGGCGGCAATTGTCATTTCCGCGGGATTCGGCGAATCGGGTCATGAGGATCTGGAACAAGAAATCGCATCGATTGCTGAGAAGGGCGGTATTTCCCTCTTGGGCCCGAATTGTCTCGGAGTTGTGAACCCCTCTCTTTCTCTCAACGCCTCTTTTGCGAGAACGCTTCCGAAGCGCGGCGGCGTTGCATTTTTGTCGCAGAGCGGCGCACTTGGCACGGCAATTCTCGACGCCGCCGGAAATTATGGTATCGGGATATCCAAATTCGTCAGTCTCGGGAACAAGGCGCGCCTTGATGAACAGGCATTGCTTGAGTATCTTGCGCAGGATCGGAAAACGAAAGTTATCGCGATATACGCTGAGTCATTCAGGAACCCGGGGGCATTGAAGCGTATCGCGCGAAAGATGGCGATGTCGAAGCGTCCGAAGCCGATTATCGTGTTGAAATCTGGCCGGACGAATGCGGGCGCGTCGGCGCTTGCCTCCCATACAGGGGCGCTTGCTGGGAACGATGCGAGCTATCAGGCGCTTTTTGAAGAGTCCGGGATACTCCGTGCGGAGACCGTAGAAGAGCTATTCCTATTGGCGCGAGCATTCTCGCTTGCTCCGATTCCGAAGGGTCGTCATGTCGCTATCCTCACAAATGCCGGAGGTCCGGGAGTGCTTGCTGCTGATGCGGCGATTTCTTCCGGCCTTGTTCTTGCTCCGATGAGCGAGAAAACGAAAAACTCTCTGAGGAGTTTTCTGCCGGAGGCTGCGAGCGTAAAGAACCCGGTTGATATTCTCGGCGATGCGCGAAGCGACAGATATTTGAGAGCTCTGAGCGAAGTGCTGGCGGATTCGGAAGTGCAGTCCGTGCTTGTTCTCTTGACGCCGCAGTCCATGACGGATATAGAGGCGATTGCTGATTCGATCGCTGAGGAGGCGAAAAAACATGAGAAGCCCGTAGTGGCCGTATTCATGGGAGGGAAACTGGTTTCGAGCGGATTAAAGACGCTTCTCCGGAAGAAGATTCCAACGGCAAGCTTTCCCGAAGCGGGAATTTGCATGCTCTCGGCGCTCGCAAGGTTCTCTGAGTGGTGTGGTTCAATTTGGTCGAGAGAGGCCGGGCCTTATGTGTACGCGATTCTTCCAGCATCGGATCGCATTCGCAAGGAGCAGGCGAAAGATATCGTGCAGGCGGTTCGCGATTCGGGGAGGCACATGCTCTCACCCGTTGAAACACTGGATTTCTTTTCGAGTTACGGTTTTCCGATACCGAAATACGGCAGGGCATTGACATTGGAAGATGCTGTCCGAGTTGCCGGGGAGATCGGGGGCGAGTGTGCGATGAAAATACTCTCTGACGATATTACCCACAAGACTGATTCTGGAGGCGTTTCCCTTGGTGTTCGTCCGGAACAAGCCGGTGCAGCATTCTCTGATATGATGAAGCGCGTCCAGACAAGAGTCCCGGATGCGCAGCTCGATGGCGTGCTTCTTATGGAAATGGCTGCCTCCGGCGGTTTCGAATTGATTCTTGGGAGTTTTCGCGATTCGAATCTTGGGAACACGATTATGATTGGCGCGGGCGGCATTTATTCCGAGACGCTCAAGGATACAGCTTTCGGCCTTGCTCCGGTTGATCGCGATCGAGCTGGGCGAATGATTTCATCGCTTCGAGTCGCCCCCATTCTGAGCGGAGCGAGAGGGAAGGGCGCGCTTGATATGGCGGCGTTTATCGAGTGTATCGGTCGTCTTTCAGAACTTCTGGCGGATTTTCCGGAAATTCGCGAACTTGATATGAATCCAGTTCTTGTCTATGAGAACAGAGTGGTAGTCGTCGACGGCAGGGTTATGCTGGACTGAAAGAGTAAAGGCGGAATGCGGTTGATTCATTCGATTTTCTGACCGATTTTGTCGTTTCGCGATTTTTCCTGAGAAGGAGGAAAAAGTGCTCACATGTCGCTTGTGAGTGCGAATGGAGTGGAGGAAGGTTATTGGCTTATCTTGACGGCCTGTCACTTGATGGGGAGTACCATTGAGGAATATTCCAGGAGGATTATTTCTTCTCGATGAGCTCGATGTTCTCAATGGTGACGTTTTCTTTCGGATGATCTTTTTTGTCCGTATCGACTTTCTCGATTTTACGAACCACATCCATTCCATCCGTAACTTCTCCGAAATTGGTGTAGCGGCCATCGAGAAGGGGCGTTGATTTCGCGGTCACGATGAAGAATTGGGACCCGTTTGTGTTGGGGCCGGCATTTGCCATGGCGATGGATCCTTGGACGAGTTTGCGCGAGTTTATTTCGTCGCCGAAAGTGTATCCCGGTCCGCCTTGACCGTCATCCGCCCAGTTGTCGTCTTTGGAGTTCGGATCGCCAGCTTGGATGATGAAACCCTTAATGATGCGATGGAATCGAATGCCGTTGTAGAAATCGTCATGCGCGAGCTTGAGGAAGTTCTCGACGGTTTTCGGGGCGTCGTCACTGTAAAACTTTATTGTGATAGCGCCCTCGCTGGTGTTCATTATTGCGCCGCTATATTTTTTTATGAGTTTCAGATCGCCACTTTTCTCTCCATTGCTTGATGTGCTTTCCTCCGGCGTTGGTCCAGTGGTTTCCCCTTCGGTTTCAGGCGGCTTTTGCGGTGGATCAGCGATCCCACCACTCTCTGGAACATGGGGTGTTGGGGGCATCGCGGCTTCCTCGTTTGTTGCGGCGCTTTGCGTTTTCTCGACCGAAGCGGCGCTGGATGACGGCGGTGTGCTGGTGTTCTTTATGGCACGAGAGAGATAGCTGTAATCGCCGCGGCTAGACGTGAGTGTTTCCGGAGCCGGCTCTTGCGAGCATCCGGAGAGCGTCAGTACGGAAGCGAGGAGAAAAGCGATGAGAGAGAATTTTTTCATAGGGACTGGAACATTGCTTGCGCTTCTCGGTCGCAGAAAAGAAAGCGTCTTCTTTTCAGGATAGCATAGATTCCCTCTTCGTTCAGAAAGATTCGTTTGTTCGGAGAATCCTGCATCCTGGACGAAACACTCTTTCCATGGCACTATTTGAATACATCTTTCTGAAGCCAATGGGACCATTTTCTATTCGAATTCTCTTTGATTCAGTGCTTTTTCTTGCATGCGCGGCAAGCTTCTCTTTGCTTTCAGCGAGGATGTTTCTTACTGGAACGGATGGCTACTTCTTTCTGTCTTGGAATCTCGTGCTTGCCGCGGTCCCATATGGCCTCGCGCTTTTCTGGGACCGCGTATCCCATAGGGAATCCGCCTCGGCGTGGAAGGAAAGCGGTATTTTTTTGCTCTGGCTTTTTTTCTTTCCAAATGCGCCGTATATCGTGACGGATTTTATCCATGTTCCGTGGGCGTATCCGAATTCGTCGAGATTCGCTTTTGATTTCTTGCTTGTTGCTTCGTTCGCCGTTTCCGGAATGCTCTTCGGATTGGGATCATTATTTCATGTCCATGCCGCGCTTCGAGATCGAATAGGGAGGACTTTTGCTGGAATCGTGGTGGCTTTCTCGATTTCCCTTGCAGGCATCGGCATGTACCTCGGGCGATTCCTCCGTTGGAACAGTTGGGACGTTCTGCTGAATCCGCTCCGGGTGCTTCGAGATGCGGCGCTCCGCTATGGCGATCCCGCTTGGTTTGAACATGCGGCGGCCCTTTCGATTCTATTCGCTGCATTTATCGGAGTTTCGTACGGGATGTTCCTTGGGATGCGCCGCCTGCTTTCGAAGCTCGAGAGATAGAATCTTTGGTCGCTCTATTCTTCCCCGTCTTCGCTTTGAGTTTTCTTGACACGAATCGACACGGATGATTTCGCAAATTTTTTCGCCGCGCCTTCTATCTGGTCCCTTGTCTCTCGGGGGAGCGAGGCGAAGGTTCTTTTGACGAGCGTCTGGTTGACCGCAAGCACGCTCTCCCATTTGCCAAGAGGGAGGAGCATTTCTCGAAGTTTTTCCCGGTCATAGTCGTATTTCTCGGTCCGGACGCGTTCGACAATCCCGCTTTCTCCGAAAAGCCGTTCGACGCCCTCGGCATCCATATAGCCGAGGATGGTTTCCTGGAGTTTCATGAGCTTTTGTTTCTCGAGCTCGATTGCGCGTTTCGCGGAGAGGTACTCGTTGATCGCCCGCTCTTTTTCTTCTTTTCCAGCCGCCTCGCGGTCGCGGAATTTATGCTTCCACATGGGGCATATCTTTTGGAACCCGCACCAGTCGCAGAGCGGACCGACTCGCGGATCGAAGTGTCCGGACTCGATATCATTGATGGTGTCGAGGAAAAGCAGGTCCACTTTCCGAAGATCTTCCAGGGTGCGCGTCGAGGAGAGTTTCACTCCGTGTTTCAGGTAGTAGAGACTTACGGTGAGCTGATCGAGATGTTCGGATTCTTTCGGATAACGGGCGAGGAATGCTTTTGCGTAGACAGACAACTGAAGATTTTCGTCCACGTCTTTTTGGGAGGGCATTTTCCGTCCGGTTTTGTAATCGATGATTTCGTAGCCGCTCGGTGTCTTATCGAGTCGGTCGATGATGCCCCGGATCGTATGCGGCGACCCCCCTTCGTCGGTGATATCGAGTTGAAACGGCGTCTCGAGCGCGATCACGGTGTATTGCGACGGATCATTTGCTTCCCGGTATCGACGGATCATTTCGATGCCCATGGAGAAAGCTGCTCGTTCTTCGTCCGGATTGTCGTACACGGCGTCGTTCCAATTCTTCGCGAAGTGATTGATTGCATCCTCGAGGGATGGCGGAAGAAGGGATGGTTCGTGGAGGTAGCGGAGCGTCGAGTGGACAAGCGTCCCGAAGACGGCCTCTTTCGATTTCGGCTCTTTCAATTTGTCTATTTCCTTGAATTTGTATTTCAAGGGGCAAGTGCGGTAGGAATCGAGAGAGGAATAGGAGAGGCGCATAGCTAAAAATGGATGCGATACACTGTCGATAGGGAGGATAGATTCTAGTCACCGCCACTGTAGCAAAAAAGAAGAGAAAGAAAAAACCCATCCGATTGAGGATGGGTCAAAGAAAATTCGCCTATTTTATCTCGCAGCTCTCAACTTCATTTGTCTTAGGATCTCACCCCAGACGTCGTCATCATCATCGGCAATTTCCCCGACCTCCATCATCTGGTCGGCTGACAATGTTCCGGTTCGCACGATCATTTGCCAGACGTCGTTGCTTCTAGCGGTTTCCCCGACCTTCATCATCTGGTCGACCGACA
>CAZETL010000002.1:33490-36992 GCA_964515255.1 uncultured Bdellovibrionales bacterium
CAGACGTCGTTGCTTCTAGCGGTTTCCCCGACCTTCATCATCTGGTCGACCGACAACATTCCGGTTTGCACGATACGAAATGCGATTCCTGCGTCCATTATCCTCTACCTCTTTGGTTTTGAAGGAACTGTTTCCGTAAATTAAAGTAAAAATATCAAAACTTGTCAATGAAAATGAAAAACCGGATCAATGATATTGTTCCGGTTTTTAGTCGGCTTTTAGAATTGGAGAAGGTTCGCGAGCGCCTCAGTGAATGCCCCTTCTCCTTCAGGCGGAATCTTAACAATGAGAACAAATCGTCTCGCTTGGAGGCCGCCCCGGATCTCTCCGGCGAATCCAAACCGACCTATTTTATTTCCGATAGGAGGTTCTTTGAGCCGAATGAAAACTGTTGGCCGAAGCCCCTTCTTTTCAACGAAATCGCTTAAGAGGTCGTGAGCGAGGAGGAAGGAGTCTCCTTTGTCTGGGATGGGTATGCCGAAGTAGTTGAAAACTGCTTCTCCAAAGAGTCTTCTGGCTTTGTATCGATCGGTGTCTCTTTCCAGGGTAATTTCTATGATTTTCCCCGGAGCTCCAAAAGAATGTTCGGCAGCCAAGAGCTTCATAAGATCGTAAACCCCGGGACTGTATGTCCATCCGCCCCTATTGAAAACCGCCTCTCCGATTTTTGAAATGAGTCTTGTATTGAATCGGTGTCTTTCCTCTTCTTCTCGAAGGCGAGTTTCCAAACGTTGCTGGGTCGTTTCTTCATCATGTATTTGCAGGCGCAACGCGTCAGTTTTTGAGGAAAACCGACCAAAAATAATTATGATATAGGCGATCAAGAGTCCTTCAATGAGGAAATGGAATTGTGCCATGAATGATTTTCTCCCGCGTCGGTTGTCAAAAAACTGCTTTCGAGCTAAAATAGCACGAACATAAATATGTGTCAATGTCAATCGGGAAATTTCTTTTGAACGCACCCTATCGTCCGGCGGGGGACCAGCCGAAAGCGATAGAATCACTGGTTTCCGGTCTCCGGGATGGAAATCGGCGGCAAACACTGCTCGGAGTAACCGGCTCCGGGAAGACTTTTACCATTGCGAATGTGATCGAGCGCGCGCAGAAGCCGACGCTTGTTATCGCGCACAACAAGACGCTCGCAGCGCAACTCGCGCAAGAATATCAGGATTTTTTCCCCGATGCGGCGGTTCACTATTTTGTCTCATACTACGATTTCTACCAACCCGAGGCGTATATCCCCGCAAGCGATACGTATATCGAAAAGGACGCGGCAATCAACGTGGAGATCGAGCGGTTGCGCCATGCTTCGACGCAGGCGCTTCTCACGCGGCGGGATACGATTATCGTTGCATCGGTGTCGTGCATCTATGGTTTGGGATCGCCCGAAGAGTACGAGCGCGAAAATCTCCATATTGAACGCGGGGCAGCTTTTGTCCGATCGGATTTTTTGCGTTCGCTCGTCGACCGTCATTTTGAGCGGACAAATGCGGATCTTACGCCGGGAACTTTTCGCGCTCTCGGAAATCGGATTGAAATAATGCCAGTGCAGGAGAAGACGGTTTTTGCCGTCGAACTTATCGAGGGCATTGTCTCGAATATTTCAAAAGTGGATCCCGTGTCGCAAGCGATTCTCGGCGAACCGGAGAGTTTCTTTCTCTTTCCGGCGAAACACTTCGTGACGACGGAGGAAAACGAGAAGCGCGCCGTCACTTCGATTCGTCTCGAACTGGACGGGCAACTCAAAAAGTTGGCCGATGGCGGGAAAATTCTCGAAGCGGAGCGTCTGAAGCGCCGGACGAATTACGATCTCGCCATGATTGAGGAGATCGGGTATACGAACGGCATCGAGAATTACTCCCGGCATCTTTCTGGGAAAAATCCTGGCGAGCCGCCCGAGACGCTTCTCTCATATTTTCCGAGGACACCGGAAGGCATGCCGGATTTTCTCACGGTAATCGATGAGTCGCATGTAACGTTGCCGCAGATTCGAGGCATGTATGCCGGCGATCAATCGCGGAAAGCGACGCTTGTCGAGCATGGATTCCGGCTTCCGTCCGCACTCGACAATCGTCCGCTTCGTTTTGAAGAGTTTGAGGCTCGTATCGGCCAAGTGATTTTCACATCGGCGACGCCGGGAAACGAAGAGCGGCAGACGAGCGAGAATATAGCCGAGCAAGTGATTCGTCCGACCGGCCTTGTTGACCCGGAACTTACAGTAAAGCCGGTAAGGGAATCAGACGAATATCCGGGACAGGTTCGTGATTTCATTTCCGAATCCGAGCGGGAGATCGCGACGGGAGGACGAGTGATCGCGACAACGCTTACGAAAAAGATGGCGGAAGATCTCGCCTCATTTCTCAAGGAGAAGGGTATAAAGGCGGAATATCTCCATAGCGGAGTAAAGACGATTGACCGCATTCGAACGCTGACAAATTTTCGGAGGGGAGCATTCGACTGCTTGGTCGGAGTGAATCTCCTCCGAGAGGGGCTCGATCTTCCTGAGGTGACGTTTATCGGTATCTTGGATGCGGATAAAGAGGGATTCTTGCGATCAGAGACATCCCTTATCCAGACTATCGGACGAGCGGCGAGGAATATCGCGGGGCGTGTGACGCTCTATGCGGATGGCACGACCGGGTCGCTCGATCGGGCGATCTCGGAGACGAATCGCCGCCGTGCGATCCAGATTGCATACAATGAGGAAAACGGAATCACTCCGGAGACAGTCCGGAAGGAGATAAAAGACATCACTGACAAAATTGAGAGCGAGCATGAACGCGCTGTCCGCAGCGACCTTGCGCTCGATGCGAACGTGTACGGCGCTGATCGACGGAAATTGATTCGACGGAAAGAACGGGAGATGAAGGAAGCAGTGAAGGTGCTCGACTTCGAGACAGCCGCAATTCTCCGGGATGAGATACGTAAATTGGAGGAACATTGACAAAAATCTAATTGTGCGGTTGATTTTGTAGTGTCAATTTGAAAGAGGAGGGTTTTCCGTGAATGTGCGTCCAAGTAAGTTGGTTGGAAGAGTTGAGGAAGCGGTTCTTTTTGTATTTTTGCGGATTGAGCAGGAGTGGCTCAGTGTTCGCATGATCTATCGAGATTTAGAAAATCTCAAGCTGAGTTCGCTGTATGCAGTCTTGGGGAGATTGAAAAGGGACGGACTCTTAACGTCACGCATTGAAATCCCGAGAGGAAAGAAAGGGAGTAGGTCGATGGAGGTATTTCAACTGACGAATAAGGGACTGGGAATGATTGTGTCAGTTAGCGAGTATAACAAGCACATTAGGCGGGATATACTTTCTGACAATTGAGGGAGTTATCCTCATATAAAAGACCGCTACTAAGATAAAAGTAGAGGTCTTTCTTTGTCTATTTTCTGTCCTGTGAAACCTTGGATGCTTCTATATCCCCCAGACAGCAAAGAAGAAGAGCGTCAGGAAAACACCGACGAGCGCGCCGACGGCGACTTCTTCGGGCTTATGGCCGACTCGCT
>CAZETL010000003.1:0-11691 GCA_964515255.1 uncultured Bdellovibrionales bacterium
AATTTTGGAAGTAATAACGAGTACAGATCTCTCGTGGATCTCTTCGAGGTGATCCGTGACGAATTCGAACAAATTGTCTCCCTCTCTGAAGATTCGAGTCTTGATTGGCAGAGTGGTCATACAACGATTCGATAGATGCGGATCCAGCATATACGCGCGAATAAAAACCCGCCCGATAGGGCGGATGCGAATTCGAACACGAAAGACATCTCATCCTATCGGGTTAGTGGGATGCTGCGAGTAAACAAAGCGAGACCAAGTTTTTGTGCGGCGATTGTGGGTCATGACTTTTGAAGTCGACAGAGCGGCGCAACGAATGGGGCGTATTTTCTGAAGTTTCACGGAGACGAACGGAACTGAAGGAAACAAGTTCTTAGTGCGCTCGGCAGGAATCGGACCTGCGACCTTCTGGACCGGAACCAGACGCTCTATCCACTGAGCTACGAACGCAAACAAGATCACACCTCTCTTTACCAGGGGTGCCTGCATTCGTCAAGTAGTATACTTTCTTTTGCGGATATTGTACAATCTAAGCCAAGGAAAAGGGTAGAATGAAAGTTTGAAACCTATGGATGTGAGCGTGATTATCGTAAATTACCAAAGCCGGCAAAAAACCAGGCTCTGCCTTTTGTCTCTGAGGGAGGCGGATCTTGCAGGCATTTCGCATGAGGTGATTGTGGTTGACAATAGCGAGTCGGATGATTTCGGTGATTCATTTCGGGCTGAATTTCCGGAGGTTATATTCCTGAAAAGCCCCGGAAACATTGGAATGGGAGCCGGGAATAACCTCGGATTTTCGAAGGCGACGGGAAATTTCACTCTTATATTGAATCCGGATACTCTCGTGAAGAGGGGTGCGATCCGACATTTATTCTCTGTCATGGAAAACCGAGAGGATATTGGCATCTCTGGTCCAAAACTCTTAAACTCAGATGGGACGCTGCAGTATTCTTGTCTCAGGTTTCCAAGACCGTGGACTCCGGTTTTACGCCGAACCTTCCTTGGTCGATTCACTTCGGACCATTTAAGTCGATATCTTATGCTCGACTTTGATCATGGGTCGCAACGGGACGTGGATTGGATGATGGGATCGTGTCTTATGATCCGGTCGGATACGTATCGGGAGCTTGGAGGATTCGACGAGAGATTCTTTATGTATTTCGAAGATATCGATCTCTGTCGTCGCGTATGGAGACGAGGCCTCCGAGTAGTATACTGCCCGCTATCGATCGTGATTCACGATCATGGACGCGGCAGCGCTCGCGACCGATGGTACATCGCTCCGTTTACAAGCAAACTTGCAAGAGAGCATATCTGTTCGTGGTTTCGATACGTGTGGAAGTGGAAATGCACATAAGTTTTGTTTGTCTCGCAGGAATAAAGCCTACTTGATTTTTCGCAGCATGAGAGGTACTCTGACGAGAAAATTATGCCAAAGATACTGCTAGTTGAAGACGATCCAATGATCTCTGAAATCTATGAGCGGAAACTCTCCGCCTCTGGGTTCGAAGTGCGGAAAACAACAACAGGGAAAGGCGCGCTGAGTCTCCTTCAGTCCGAACCAATCGATCTCGTATTGTTGGATATTGTTCTTCCGGAAATCGGTGGACTTGAGATTTTGGAGGAGTTTCGCAATCCAAAGAATGGGTATAATCAAAATATCAGAGTCGTGATATTCAGTAACCTGAACGAGCCGGAAGATCGGGATCGAGCTGAGAAACTTGGCGTGGACGGGTTTATATCGAAGACAGAATTTTCTCCTTCAAAGCTTGTGGAAGAGGTCCGCCGGATTATTGGGCAGTCGTCGATGAGGGAAGATGCGAAGAATTTGTCGCAACGTGCAGTTTAAATACTTTGGTGCGTTTCTATGGAACGAACAATTATTTCGGAAATCCCTGAGAAAATTGGATCGCTTGCGAAAATTTCCGGGTGGGTCAATATGCGTCGTGATCATGGGAAGATACTTTTTCTGGATATTCGGGATCGAAGCGGCGTTATCCAGACAGTCGTGATCCCTGATCACGTCAATGCCTATGAGATTGCTCGCGCATGCCGGAACGAATGTGTTGTGGAAATGACTGGGCTTGTGAAATCGAGGCCGGGCGGCGCTGAGCGTGAAGGAATGCTGGGAAGCGTCGAGATGGAGGTGGAAGAAATGACGCTTCTTTCTGTTCCAGAAAGTCCACTGCCTTTCGAAGTGAATGAAGGAGGACTTGAAGATCTCCATCTTGAAACGCTGCTCAATAACAGAACCTTCTCTCTCCGCAATCGCAAGGTGAGCGCGATTTTTCGTCTCTACAGCATACTCGTTTCGGCGTACGCGGAGTCTTTGCGCAGCCGGAGTTTCCTTGAGGTAAAGACGCCGAAAGTAGTGAATGCCGCTACCGAGGGAGGGGCGAATTTTTTCAAGATAAAATATTTTGAACGGGATGCGTATCTTGCACAAAGCCCGCAATTCTATAAACAGGCTGGCGCAAGCGTCTTTGAACGGGTATTTGAAATTGGCCCGGTATTTCGCGCTGAGCCGCATTTTACGACGCGGCATGTCAATGAATACGTGAGCCTCGATGCGGAAATATCGTTTATAGGAGGAGTTTCCGATGTGATGGACGAGCTCGAGAGAACGGTGCAAGAAGCGCTCTCGACAATTGGGGAAAAAGGAAAGGAAGAACTTGAGTTGTGGGGAGCTGTTCTCCCTGAGCCGGTTGCTATTCCCCGCATAAAACTTACTGAGGCGCTGCATATTCTCGAAAAGGAATATGGAAAGAAAATGGAAGGCGGGGAAATTGACATTGATCCCGAAGGGGAGCGTTTGATTGGGGAATATGCGAAAAAGACCTTCGGGTCGGACTTTATTTTCCTTACGCATTATCCGACGGATATTCGACCGTTTTATGCGATGCCCGGACCGGATCCGCACTTTACCGAGAGCTTCGATCTCCTCTTCCGAGGTGTAGAACTTGCGACTGGCGGGCAGCGCATCCATGAGTATAAGAGGCTGGTCGACTCAATCAAGAAGAGAGGTCTCAACCCTGATGATTTCTCCGGATACCTCGACGTATTCCGATACGGATGCCCGCCTCATGGCGGCTGGGGATGGGGATCCGAACGGACGATTCAGCAGCTTCTCGGTCTTCCGACGGTGAAGCAGGCAGTCCTCTTTCCCCGCGACGTGAAGCGGCTTACCCCTTAACGCTTTCTTATTTGATTTGTTTTTGGTAGGCTCTCGTAAATACCTGGCGAGAGGAAACCTTATTGACGCCTCAGAAAAGCCATGATACAGTGTGTTGTAAAATACAATTCTTTACTCCCATGCTGATATGAAGAAAACAAGCTTCGTTTTGCTCGCAGCTTTTGCTTTATCCGTCGCTCTGGGAGGATTTTTTTGGTTCCGGCAAGAGAAAGAAGTGAGATCACTCGCAACCAAAAGTTTTGAATCGGTAACCGGTGAGGAGGGCTGGGTGTGGTTTCCCGTGCCGGAACTTGGGATTAAGATCAAGGTGAAGGCGGATATTGCACCGGAACTCGTTTATCAAACTAAGAATTTTGATAGTACTGTTGCGATTCAACTCACAACAAACGGACTAGTGCAAATGAGCCAGAAAAATGGCCTCGGATTTCAAAACAGCGAGGGTTATTATACTTGTGATCTTGGTCGTTTTATAAAGTATAATGAATCTTTGCAAGAGTATTTATCTAAAAAAGATGATGATTACAGAATACTAGGAGAGTCTGCTGATTTTGGAAAGTTTTTCGTCGTGTTTTACGCTTCTCAATCTGCTTGTTCTGATAACAACAAAGCTGATATGAACTATGAAAACTATCTTAGTCAAAATTGGCTCAAAAGAGATTCTAATGGAATACGAGAGAATATACAACAATCTATTAAACAGCTACAGTAATGTTAATATATGAGATTCCTCGGAAAAGACCTTTAAGTTTTTGAAGGTCTTTCATGGGGAGTTTCTCCCTAATACCAGTTCCTTTGTTTGGAGGATTGTGTAATGAAGAAAGATCGTTCGTTGACAATAAAAGTGCCAGTACTGCTCTTGATATTGACACTGTTCCCATTTTCGGTTTACGCAGAGGTTGATTCGGGGTATGAAACGGCAAATAACATTTCTGGTATATGTCCAACAAATGCGGATATGCAACCAGATGCATGGGGATTTGCAGCCTGCAACTGCACCTCCTACGTCGCCTACCGTCTGAATCTGAACAATGTCCGTATTGATCCTAACGATCAAAATAGTGAGTTGTTCGACAACACATGGGGCAGTAGTAAAATCCACTTTGGCTACGCCTTCGAGTGGAGTGGCGGCGCAGCTAAGGCTGGCGTTCGCAAAGATCAGTACCCTGCCGTCGGTAGCGTGGCGTACTGGGATACGGACAAAATTGCTGGCACTGGTCATGTTGCCTATGTCCAGCATCTCTTTACTACGCCTGTTGATGGCCGTCTGGTAGGTGTTGGTATCATGGAATACAATTGGGCCGATTGTCCAGCGCCGAAGTGTAGTCCTGATCGCAAGTATCGTTATCGCAAGCTCTACCCGGGCAGAGGTGTCGACTATACTAAGGGAAGTAGTTGGCCAAGTGCCTTTCTTCACTTCGAAGAAAAAGGTCGAGATGCCACCGATACCAATGTCACCTGCGTCTCCGGCTTTGACGAACGTCCAAATGGCGCCAATAGGGGTTCGTTCTGCTGGAAGCATAACGGAGACAATGCCAAATGCGAGAATGCTTTCGCTTACTACTACTTCGACTACCAACATTGCGAGAAGTATACGGTCAGCAGCAGCTACTGCAATGCAGTCGGCACCAATCCTGGTTATACAGCCAAAATTGGCACGGGGTTTCCCGAGCCGATCGACTCAACTGTGAAAGGCACCGACTTCGCTGTCTGCGGCGCACCCGGAAGCCCAGCCCATGGAAACTCCAAATGGGTTTCCGGTCGCGACCAAAAACGACGCGCGGCTTTCCTGAGAAACATGCAACGCGTTCTCAATTGAAACACAATCAAGAGGTATCCAATCATGAAACGAAGGATCATTGTCTTGTCCCTGGTCCTTGGACTATTTGCCGCTCAATCCGTCCAAGCTTTGACTGAAGTCATCACAACTATCCCTGCCTACTGGATAGAGCGCGACGGAAGTCTTACACTTTACGGCACGGTAAATGGTCCGTGTGGGAGCAATACGTTCAGCGTGAGCGTGACATTAGCCAACTACGACGAAGTGCATGAAGCTGCCGTCATGGCTATGGATAGGAGTTACGAAATGGATTTGGTGGTGGAATCTTGTTCTGGAAACAAGAATGTCGTGACTTTTGCCAAGATTTGCCGCGATCCCGCTTACTGCTGACCCTAGACGGCAATGTCCGGATGAATGATTACGACCTACTCTGGAAACAGAGTAGGTTTTCTTTTTGTTTCACTCCGAGATTTTAGAATGTTTTGATGCGGGTTTGGGGCGTGATGCGCATAGATGAGGAGGGGATCGTCGAGAAGGGCGATCATAATTCGTTGCTTCGGGAAAACGGACTTTACTCCCGTCTTGTAGAGCTTCAGCGCATTGGAGAGATAGGGGAAGGATAAGTTCTTTCAACCGGAGCGCACATCACATGTGGTGTGCGCTTTCATTTTCTTGCTCTATAGAGGCTCTTTTGATAAGATCTTGAGGCGGAGTGCTGCCATCTTTTGTTTCTGATATCTTTCTATATGGATTCGCCTTCCTCGATTTTTGACCGATATCGTCGCTTGAGGAAGCGAGTTTCGGATTTCGCGTTCGGGCGATTCTCCCAAGACATCGGCATCGATCTCGGGACGGCGAACACGCTTGTTTATGTTCGCGATAAGGGAATTGTCATAAACGAGCCGTCGGTAGTTGCTGTAAATCAGCGAACTGGTCAGATTCTTGCGATTGGCCGCGATGCGAAGCGGATGGTCGGAAAGACTCCCGGACATATTGTTGCAACTCGACCGCTTGTTGACGGGGTAGTGAGCGATTTCGATGTAACGCAGCAGATGCTTCACTTCTTTATCAATAAGGTTCACGATACTGGATTCGCTTTTCTTCGGAGGCCGCGGGTGCTTGTTGGTGTTCCGTCTGGAGTAACTGAAGTGGAGCGACGGGCTGTTATTGAAGCAACGATGAACGCCGGAGCTCGAGAAGCATTCCTTATCGACGAGCCAATGGCCGCGGCAATCGGGGCGCGTCTCCCAGTGACAGAAGCGTCGGGAAATATGGTCGTGGACATCGGCGGCGGAACGACGGAGATAGCAGTTATCTCTCTCGGTGGTGTCGTGGTTTCGCGGAGTCTCCGGATTGCTGGTGATGAAATGAACGAAGATATCGTGCGGTATTCCAGGGACGCGTTCAATCTTCTTATCGGCGAGAAGACGGCCGAGGAAGTGAAAATATCGATTGGAAGCGCATATCCGCTTCGCGAGGCGATGACCTATCCGATTCGCGGCAGGGATCTCGTGAGCGGACTACCAAAGGAAATCATTGCGAATGATGAACAAATTCGTGAAGCGCTGTCGCATTCCATTCGGATCATTATAAATAATATCAAGACTATTATCGAAGAGACCCCACCGGAACTTCTTTCCGATATTTATCAGCGGGGTATCATTCTTGCTGGAGGAGGGAGTCTTATTCGGGGACTTGACCGATTGGTGGCGAATCAGACGGGGATTCCGGTTCGAATGATGGAAGACCCACTTACAGCGGTGGTTCGAGGTACGGGAGTTGTTCTTGAGGATATGGAGCGTCTGCGGGAGGTTCTCGTCGAAGATCAGCGCGGCATGCCCCTTCGCTGATATTTTTTCGAGATCCGCGCTTCGATAAGGAGAAACAGCAAAGGCACATATGGCGACCACCTCGTCCTCAAAGATTCGGTTCTGGAAATTTTTTGTTCCGATTATCATATCTGGTACGCTTGTCTTTTGGAATCCGCCCTTTATTTCGTTTGCCCTGAAAAGTATTATCGGAACCGTGTCATCCCCGATGGAAGGGGCTGCGTCGTTTTTTGGTTTCCGTTTCAAGGAGCTTGGGACGTTTATCTCCTCGATCGGATCTGTAAAGCGCGAGCGGGAAGCGCTTCTTTCTGAAAATATCGAACTTCGTGCGAAAAACGCCTTGTTGAAAAACATCTCCCAGGAAAACAAGGAACTGCGGGAAGAAATCGGACTTCTTCCGAAGAAACAATTCAAACTCCTCGAAGGAGAGGTGATTGGCCGCGAAGCATCCTCCCTTAATGGTCGGGTAGTGATCAATGTCGGATCGAGGAATGGCGTGAGAGAGGGTATGCCGGTTATTGTAGGAAAAGGGGTTTTGGTGGGTCGAATTTCAGGAGTCGGTCCAATTTCATCGGGAGTGCTTCTTTTGTCGCACCCTGAGAGCGCTGTAAATGCAATTGAGAACGAGACTCAATCTTCCGGCATCGTCCGCGGAGAATACGGACTCGGACTTCTCTTCGATATGGTGCTGCAGACAGATTCTATACGCGACGGCGATGATGTGGTGACATCCGGTCTTGGTGGGGATGTACCGAAGGGCCTCCTTATTGGGACGGTAACTCAGAAAGAATCTTCTTTGGATCGGCTTTTTCAGCGAGCGACGCTCGTATCACCGGTGCAATTCGATCGAATCCATTTCGTTTCGGTAATTCTGGGTGAGATAGAACTGCCATGAAACCACTCTTTTTGCGATTGGGATTTTTTCTCTTGCTAGCCTCCCTCGAGGTGTCACTTGTTCATATTATTTTCTCAGATTGGGGAATTTTCTCTTCGGCTCTCCTTTGCTCTATCGCGGCACTCTCTGTGTTAAAGGGATTCTCCCGGAGTATGTGGTGGGCTTTTGGCGCGGGAATTCTTCTTGATTCCATGCTTTTTTCTCCCATCGGGCCTTCTTCACTGAAGCTTTCTTTTGCTGCTTTTATCTTTGGATTCACGACGAAGAGGCTTTTTTTCGTGAGCAGCTCAAAACGCTTGTTTGTATTGGGGCTCTTGGTGTGGATCTATGAGGCAGTGACAACGGTTCTGTCTCGACTTGTTTCGTCTCACGGAGACCTGCTCTTTTCGGGCATTGTTCAGTTGGTGGCACCGTCCCTGAGCGGATTTCTTTTGGCTGTCTCTTTTTCTGCTATCCTCTTCACGATTGTTTTCTCCATTGTTGCTTCACTTGAACGATATCTCGAAATATTCGATCGGATGAGTGTGAACCGGTATTAGAGCTTTTATCATGAATCGATCCTTTACCTCAAAGAGTATTGAAATAGAGGACGCCGTTCTCACTCTTACAGAGAAAGATGCGGCGCGCCTGGAGGCGCCGATAAATCGTTCAAATATCCGGTGGATCCGAGTTGTCTTCGTGGTTGCATTGCTTATTCTTGGGTGGAGAGCTTTTTCGCTAAGCATTCTTCAGGGAAGTCGCTATCGAGAGCAATCCGCTCAAAATAGCATCAGGAGTATCGTACTGCCAGCACCAAGAGGACTGATTTTCGACAGATACGGGACTCAATTGGTGCAGAATATTCCTAGTGTGGAGCTGGTGGCGTTTCCAAACGAGCTGCCGACCTCATCGGACGAACGGCGAGTTCTACTGGAGAGACTCCAATCTATCATTTCTCTTGACACGGATTTTTCTCGCGATGAATTTTTTTCGGCGGGTGTCCTCTCTAGTCCTTTAGTTTTGAAACAGGTTCTCTCGAGAGATGAGTCGCTTCTGTTTTCTGCTCGTGCGCTGGAATTTCCTGGAATAGTCCTTGAGCGCTCTGCGATACGGAACTACCAAGACAGCGCAATCTTTTCCCATATCCTTGGCTATGAGGGAAGAATTCAAAAAGAGGAGCTCGAGACAAATAAGGGGTATCTTCTGGTTGATTCGATTGGGAAGCAGGGAATTGAGAAAAGCTACGAGTCGGAATTGCGCGGGAAGCACGGGGCCGATCGTATGCAAGTGGATTCCCGCGGTGCGATAAAGAAGTCTCTCGGCATTTCCGATCCGGAACCCGGGAACGATATCATTTTGAACATTGATGCAGGTCTTCAGAAAAAATCTTTTGACACGCTCCGCTCATCGCTGGAGTCGCAGGGACTCTCGCGCGGATCAGTGATAGCGATTGATCCGCGCGATGGGAGCGTTCTCTCGCTCGTATCATTTCCTTCTTTTGACAATAATCTGTTCGCTCGCGGAATTAAAACTGAAGAATACGCTCCTCTCCGAGACGACCCCGATCGCCCACTTTTCAATCGGGCGGTAGCTGGCGAGTATCCTCCGGGATCGACAATAAAGCCATTCCTTGCTTCGGCAGCGCTCTCGGAGGGGATTGTTTCTGAATCAACGGAAATAGAAAGCCGCGGCGGCATAGAGGTAAGCGGGTTCTTTTTCGGAGATTGGAAGGCGCATGGTTTTACCGATGTGCGACATGCAATTGCTGTTTCAAGCGACGTGTACTTTTATACGATAGGGGGAGGATATGGGAATATACGAGGACTTGGAATGGAAAAGATAAACGAGTACGAACGCAGGTTTGGATTTGGAGAAGAAACGGGCATAGATATTCCAGGAGAGCGAAGCGGATTCTTGCCGACCTCCAAATGGAAGCAGGATCGTTTCAAAGAGCGGTGGTATATTGGCGATACCTACCATGCTTCGATTGGACAGGGTTTTGTTCTTGCAACACCGCTTCAAATTGCAGTTGCCACTTCCGTTGTGGCAAATAGCGGGACGCTTTGGAAGCCTCGAGTAGTTGGCCAGATTCGATCGGTGGGCGGCGAAATTCGAACGATTCCCCCGAGCCTGATCCGGGATCGAATTGTAGACCCGTCAATTCTCAAGGTAGTTCGGGAGGGTATGCGTCTCACGGTTACAGACGGAACGGCGAGATCGCTTGAAACGCTTCCGGTTCCTGTCGCGGGAAAGACGGGGACGGCTCAGTTTGGCACTGGGAAGAAGACTCATGGATGGTTCTCAGCCTTTGCTCCGTATGAGAATCCGGTGATTGCAATGGTGGTATTGGTCGAGGATCAATCAGAGCAAGAAACATATAATGCTGTTCCGATCTCCCGGGATATTCTTGAGTGGTACTTCCGCGAGGGACACGGGAAAGATTCGCTTAAAAATTGATAAACAACCTTGACATATCTATTATTGACAAGCGATATTTCTCTGGTATCATGGACGGCATTGCGCGTCTAAAATATTGGCGCATCTCGGGTATCCCCTTTGATTTTAAGTGAACTATCCGGGATTTCTGGGAAAAAATTGACGTATAACGATAATGATTCAGTATGCCAAAGATTCTTACAAAAGACGGGCTCAAAAAATTGCAAGATGAACTTGAAGAGCGGCGGACCATCATTCGACATCGTATCGCGCTTCTTATCAAAGAAGCAAAAGAACAGGGTGATCTTTCGGAAAATGCCGAATACAGTGAGGCAAAACGAGAGCAAGCTGAGAATGAATCCCGAATTGCCGAACTGGAGGCCTCTCTTAAGGAAGCGGTAGTTGCAAAGCACAATAGCAAATCATCGGGCGTTCAAATCGGTTCGACCGTTCGTGCGCGGCTTCGGGGGAGAGAAATGTCGTTCATTATCGTAGGATCAAATGAAGTGGATCCGTCGGCGGGGAAGATCTCGCACGAGTCGCCTCTTGGAAAAGCTTTTCTTAACAAAGAGAAAGGAACTCGTATTTCCGTTGAGACGCCAGCGGGAATCATGGAGTACGAAATTCTCCACGTGGAATAGCAGCGAATGCTTCAAATATCCTGTTGTCGTGTTGGATTTGCAGGGCTAAGCGTTCCCATTCTAGGGCGAGATCTAAGTGCTGACAGGTCTTATCTTTGGGTAAAGCGGTGAGAATCAGGCAAGGGTGTAAGATTTTTTCCAAAAGGTAAAATACCCAAGGTCTCTGGGCCAGTGCGGCTCAGGCTTGATCGTGGGTAGTGTCTCGTGGGATAGCTTCTAACTTATCCGTTCACGTCGAGATATGGCCGATCCGAGGGTGATTTCATCGGTATATTCGATGTCTCCTCCCATTGAAAGGCCTCTACCGAGCCGAGATACAATGGCTGAGGTTCCCTCAAGCTTCCTTCGGAGATAGAGTGCTGTCAAATCCCCCTCAGCGGTTGGATTGAGTGCAAGCACGATTTCTGCCCACTCACTTTCTCGGATGCGAGTAAGAAGCTCCTCGATATGGAGGGGCCTTTCTTTCTGTCTCCTCGATGATGTTTCGAGTGTGCCTCCGAGGACATGGTACATTCCTCGATAGCTGCCGGTTCGCTCAATAGCCATAACATCCATCGGTTCCTCTACAATGCAGAGAATTTTTCTGTCTCGACTCTGGTCCAGGCAGATGCCGCATAACTCTCCTTCGGAAATGTGAAAACAATTTGCACATGAACGAAGCACAGTGAGGGAGCGGAGATCGTCTGAGAAATTGATGAGCGATGACGAATCTTGCTTGAAAAGGTGCAATGTTAACCGCTCCGCCATCTTTGGTCCAATCGACGGAAGTTGAGAGAAATGCTCGATGAGTTTTTTAAACGGTTTTGGGTACAGGTCTCAGAAGGTGTTGCAAAAACTTTTAGTGGAATGATTAAAACAGCAGTCAAGTCTTCACCCTTGTCTTTAGTAGGGGGGATGCTTCTTAAAAGTGGCTTGGGACAGATTAAGAAGAAGATGGATTA
>CAZETL010000003.1:11701-32780 GCA_964515255.1 uncultured Bdellovibrionales bacterium
GGCTGGAGTTCGACAATCTCGCGACTATCCTTCAGCGTGGAATCGCTCAAGCGATTTGAATGTCGCTGCGTTCTCGTGGAAGTAGAGTTGAATTCGTCCGACTGGACCATTTCTGTGCTTTGCGACGATGACATCGACGATGTTTTTGTTTGGGGTATCCGGCTTCGCCCGATCCTCGCGATAGAGAAACATGACGACGTCGGCGTCTTGTTCGATGGACCCTGATTCGCGGAGATCGGAGAGTTTTGGCACTTGATCGGGGCGGGATTCCACAGCACGGGAGAGCTGTGAAAGGGCGAGGATGGGGATATTGAGTTCGCGAGCAAGTTGTTTCAATCCTCGGGAAATCTCGGAAATTTCTTGGACCCGATTGTCTCCAGAGCGACTGCGACCTTCCATGAGCTGGAGATAGTCGATGATGATAAGTCCGAGACGGTGCTCCGCTTGGAGTCGGCGCGCCATGGTGCGCATTTCCATAATGTTGACCGATCCGGTGTCGTCGATAAAGATAGGCGCCTCGCTGAGGAGGCCGATTGCGTCGCCAATGAGGGCGAAATCATTCTCCTGGAGTTTTCCGGTGCGGAGCCGCCAGAGATCAACATTTGCGTGCGAGGCGATCATGCGGTCGACGAGCTGGTCGGAGCCCATTTCGAGAGAGAAAATGCCGACAGGAATTTTTGCAGCGGTTCCCACTTGCCTCGCGATATCGAGGGCAAATGTCGTCTTTCCGATCGAGGGACGCGCCGCAAGAATAATGAGGTCTGACTTTTGAAGTCCGGAGAGGAGTCCGTCGAGATCGGGGAATCCAGTTGGGACTCCGCGAAAAGAGTGATCGCTTTTATGGAGCTCCTCGATTCGTTCAAAAGCATGCTCGAGAATCGGTTTTATTGGGATAAAATCCTGCTTGACAAACTTTTGTGAGACGCGAAACAATCGTTGTTCTGCTTCATCGAGTCGTTTCTCGACATCCTCGCTCTCGTCATAGCCCATGTCGGCGATATCGGTTCCGGCGGCAATGAGGCGCCGAAGAGTCGCTTTTCGCTGTACGAGTTTTGCGTAATGAGATACGTTTGAAGCGCTGGGGACGCTATTTACAAGCGAAGCGAGGGCGGACGGGCCGCCAATTGTTTCTATGCGGCCTTTCTCCTCGAGGCGATTCGAAACCGAAAGGACGTCGATCGGCTCGCGCGCCTCATAGAGTTCGAGCATAGCCTCATAGATTATACCGTGGATGTCTCGGTAGAAATCTTCGGCTTTCAGGATGTCGGCGACGCGCGTGATAGCGTCCTTGTCGAGCATGATGGATCCGATGACGGATTGCTCCGCTTCCTCGGAATGAGGCGGGATGCGGAGCGTGTGGGGGGAAGGTTTCGATTTTGCAGTCATAAGCGGAGCTATTTTTCAAAGTATACCCGGAAAATGACTTGGCGTCATGATTGACAGATATGCGCCTTTTTGCTTATCTGAAAAGGCGTCTCTTGGGGAGACGCCTTTTTTATGTAGGCGATGTCTGCTTCAACGGGGAATGAGTCATTTATCAAGAAGTATCGGCTCGATTTCATAGTGTGATGTGCATAGGATATCGACGGAGTTTTCCGGGAAGACAACGGGGCGATCTCTCTCTTTTCGATATGGAGAGAATTCGGTGCGGTCTTAAGCTCAGGGAAGCGTTTATTGTTCTCTCGGAGATGGATAGTACCGGAAGGGAGGATTCCACTTTCTCGGAGCTTCTCGAAATATGCATGTGGGTCATCATCCCGGGGACTATTTGCGAAGTGAATGATGGCGCGAGCGAAAGGATCGCTGTTGAAGTTGCGGGGATTTCCTACGCAAGAATATCTCGCAAGGATATTCCGGAAGTAACGGGAATGTCCGAACTAAGCTAGGCGTTTTGGATCGAACTGATCTTCAATACAGATCCATTCGCGGTGTCTTCTACGGTGAAGCCTGCGCTTTCTATTTCTCCCCGGAGTCTATCGGCTTCGGGGAAATTTTTTTCTTGTCGGGCAATCTCGCGCGCTTCGGCGAGACGCCGTATCTCTTCGGGAGCAGAGTTCTTTTCTTCGAAAACAAGACCGAGGAGGTTTATGCATTCGAGAAATATTTTCTTCGTTTCTTCTGCGTTTTCAAATTTTTTAGCGTCTATAGCTTTGTTTCCTTCGCGGACGAGAGTAAGAAGAGCGGTGATTGCTTCCGGCGTGTTGATGTCGTCTTCAAGAGAGTTTATAAAATTTTTTTTGTACTGTTGCGTTCTTCTTGTGAACGTTTCCGTCTCATGCTGTTTTGTTTCTGCAGTGGGATTTGTGAGGTTTGACTTCTTGTTTTCGCGAGGATGAAGATCCTCTTCGAGGAGATTTTCGAGGCGATCGTGGAATGACTGGATAGTTTTGCGGTTTGTACGGGCTTGTTCCATTGCCTTCCAGGTGAAGTTCATTTGCGAGCGGTAATGGGATGAAAGGAGTGCGAGACGGAGATCCATAGGGGTGAATCCGCGCGACTTGATGTCTTCCAAGGTGTAGAGATTGCCTTTCGATTTCGACATTTTCTCTCCGTCGGCGAGGAGATGTCTCGAGTGGACCCAAAATCTGGAAAACGGTGAGCATCCGGTAGCTCCTTCGGATTGAACGATCTCCGCTTCGTGATGGGGGAAGATATTGTCTTCTCCTCCGGTATGGATGTCGAACTGCGGCCCGAGATGCCGCATACTCATCGCGGAACATTCGATGTGCCACCCGGGGTATCCTTCGCTCCAGGGAGAGGGCCAGTGCATGAGGTGTCCCTCTGGATTTTTAAGCCAGAGAGCGAAATCCCATGGATGACGTTTGTCGGGGTGAACCTCGAGCCGGGCTCCAGTCTTGAGCTTGTCAATCGTGTTTCCCGAGAGCATTCCATATTGCGGGAACGACGTCACATCGAGAAAGACATTTCCATTCGAGACATAGGCATGACCCTTCTCGATAAGCTGTTCCGCGAGTTTGATCATGGAGGTGATGTGCTCGGTTGCTCGCGGGAATTCATGTGCCGGGAGGATATTGAGCGCCCGTTCGGTTTCAAGGAAATACGTTTCGTAGAAACGGGATATTTCTTCTGGTGATTTTCCTTCGATGCGAGCTTTTTTCTCGATTTTGTCCTCGCCGGAATCTCCCTGCGCGACGTCATCCGCGGCGAGATGACCGACATCCGTGATATTTTTGACATGCCGAACGGCTATGCCGCTTTGTTCCAGGACTCTTCGAACCATATCAGCCGTGAGGTAGGAGCGGAGATTGCCGATATGGACTTTTCCGTACACGGTTGGTCCGCAGGTGTAC
Source organism: uncultured Bdellovibrionales bacterium (assembly GCA_964515255.1). GTDB lineage: Bacteria > Patescibacteriota > Minisyncoccia > Moranbacterales > UBA1568. The sequence goes on from CAZETL010000003.1 coordinate 15,013, forward strand.
ATGCTGGCTACTCCTTGCGTCCGAGGTTCGAAGGGTTCTTTCTTTTTTGTGAGAGTGTTATAGAGGGTGAGCATATGGATGAGTGACGGTTCTTTGTCTCTTTGGAATAGGGAACGAGCTGTCGTCTGCGATATTCTCATGCTATCATTCGCCTGTCGGAAAAACAAACGGGAAGGCTGGAGATTATGAAAATCGGAATCGACGCAAGATTTTACGGTCCAGTTGGGAAGGGACTTGGGCGGTATACGTCGGAACTTATTAAGTCTCTCGAAGAGATCGACAAAGAGAATAGGTATGTCATTTTTTTGCGGCGTGACAACTTCGACTCGTATGTTCCCAAAAATCCAAGATTTGAGAAGCGGCTTGCCGATTTTCGCTGGTATTCTCTTGAGGAGCAGGTCATTTTTCCCATCGTACTTTATCGAGAGCGATGTGATCTTCTGCATTTCCCGCATTTCAACGTACCGATCGGATATCGGGGACCATTCGTAGTGACAGTCCATGATCTCATTTTGCTGCGATTCCCGACACTGCGAGCGACTACGTTGAGCCCGATTTTATATAGGATGAAGTTCCTTGCTTATCGCTTTGTGATCTGGAACGCACTCTTTCGATCGCAGGCGATCATTACGGTCTCCGAATATGCGAAAGCTGATATTTTGGACAGATATCGAGTTTCAAGTGAAAAGATCACCGTAACCTATGAGGCGGCGCATCCGTTTTGCTTTCGTTCAAGCCCTGAGTCGTCGCGCGATTTCTTTCTCCGTCTCGGGCTTCTCGAAACAAAGCCGGAGAGTAGCGTACATGGTATACTGAAGCCGTTTGTTCTTTCCGTGGGGAATGCCTATCCCCACAAAAATCTCGAGGCGCTCGTGGATGCGTTTGCGGATTTTCCTGACGATCGTGCGCTCCTTGTCTTTGTCGGGTGGGATGAATATTTTTATCCGAGGCTTGTGCGGTACGTTGCGGCGAAGAATCTCTCGTCCGTCGTTTTCGCGAAATCGGTATCAGACGAGGAACTCGATCTCCTGTATCGGAGTGCAAGGATATCGGTTTTCCCGTCGAAATACGAGGGATTCGGCCTCCCTCCACTCGAAGCAATGGGGAAAGGATCGCCGGTGCTTGCCGCAAATGCAACGGCGTTCCCAGAAATCCTCGACGGGGCTGCTGATTTCTTTGACCCGAACGACCCCGGCGCGCTTCTGCGGGAATTGTGGAAACTCTGGAACTGTAAAGATCGCAGGAAAGATCTGCGGGATCGTGGGTACCGACGGGCAAACGAATTCTCGTGGGAACGAATGGGTCGGGAGACGCTTCAATTGTACTCTCGAATCTCTGGTGCCAAATCGGCGAGATGATATGAATGGTCCTTTTCAGAAAAATCCAAACAGTGCGGGGCGTCGCTTTTCGGATATCCGGCCGAGACGGCCGCGAGGGAGCGGAGTATCCGAGAACCGGAACTTTTCGCGAGTTTCGCCCCCCGCCTTTCCGGTACAGCGATCTTCTGCTGATGCGGTTCAATCGGAGGCGCGGGAGCTCTCTCCGCAGTTTCAATTTCGGAAACCGCCAACCTCTCTGCGGGGCCATTCCTCGGGTTTTTTCTGGCGGGTGAAGAACCGAGTGGCGTCGGATTGGTTTTCGTTTGCGTCGAGGATCTCGATTCTTTCTGAAATATTCGACGGAAGGCGTTTCGTTTTTTCCGGTGCCGCGATAGGGCTGCTTCTTTTGCTTTTCTGGTGCCTTTTCTCTCTCATCGGAAATGGGATTGCATTGAAGAAGCAAGTACTCGGTTCAAGTATGGACGGCTACCAATCGCTTTCCCGTGCGGTCGACGAGGCGAAACAACGGGACTTTGCGGCATCTGCGGCGTCCCTTGTCTCCGCATCATCGTCTTTTTCGGATGCCATGAAGCGGTTTGAAGAATGGAATGAGACACTGATCGAATATACGAAATATGTGCCTGGCCTTTCGAAATTGTCGTCGGGGAAGCACGTAATCCTTGCAGCAAAGGGCATCTCAGATGCGGGAGTTATCTTACTTCGGGTTGGAAGCCGCCTTGAATCTGTCGGAAATCCGCTTGATCCCGCGAACCGGGTTTCGCTTCTCGAGACGCTCCGATCGGTTCGCGGCGATCTCTCGTCGGCGGAAGAACTTCTTTCCGGGGCTGATCGGGATCTCCATCTTGTTTCAGCTGCAGATCTCCCGACCGACAAGCGCGAAGAATTCGTCCGTCTCTCGGAAAAGGTGTCGGATATGGCTGGCGGCATACGGCTTTTCTTGGATCACGAGAACATCCTCTCCGATATGCTCGGCGAGAACGGTCCGAGGAAATTCCTCTTCCTTTTCCAGAACAATCAGGAAGCTCGAGCGACCGGAGGATTTATCGGAAGCTATGCATTCCTCGATATAGCGAACGGCAGGGCAAGGAAATTCTTCATTGACGGAATTTTCAATCCAGACGGCCAATTGAAAGAAGACATCGTCCCGCCAAAGCCGATACAAAAAGTAAGCAGCGCCTGGAGCCTCCATGATAGCAATTGGTTTCCGGATTTTCCGGTCTCTGCGGAGAAGGCCATTCTTTTCTATGAGAAAACTGGCGGACCGACTGTTGATGGAGTGATCGCATGCACCCCGGATATGATCCAGCGATTCCTTGAAATATCCGGACCAATCCGGCTTGATAGATACGGCGTCACCGTACATGCCGAAAACTTTCTCGAAACCGTGCAGTATCAGGTGGAAGTTGCCTATGACAAAGTTGAGAACCGTCCCAAGCAGATTCTCTCCGATCTTGCTCCGATACTTATTGACCGGGTGCTTGGATCGGGCTCGTCTGCAAGGTCGATAAGCCTTGCTCTCGCCGCAGTCGAATCAGAATTCGCAAAAAAACACATCTTGTTGTATTCGCGGAATCCGTCTTTCCAGTCGCTCATCTCTCGTGCTGGATGGTCCGGGGAAGTGCTTTCGGCTCGAAAGGATTATTTGAGCGTGATCAACTCGAACATTAATGGCTTCAAAACCGACGGCGTGATCGATGAAACTATCAAGCACCGGGCCGATATCAAGGATGACGGAAGCGTTGTTGATACGGTTACGGTGCGAAGGGTGCATCGAGGGGGAAAAACAGGGTACGACTGGTGGGATCGAGTGAACGCCGATTACCTGCGCGTGTATGTGCCGCTCGGATCGAAGTTACTCTCTGCTTCCGGGTATACACCGGAAACAGTGAATGCTCCCCTGGACTACGACGCCCTTCACTTTTTGAGAGATCCCGACATTGAGCGCGAAGAGCGAGGAACAGTGCTAGACCCCGCTTCTGGGACGAGAATATCCGAAGATGCTGGGAAGACGGTATTTGGGAATTGGGTATATGTGAGTCCAGGGGAGACGGTTGAGCTGACATATACCTATTTGCTGCCATTTCAGGTTGATCCGCACGCGGACGAGTCGGGAATGGATGAGTACTCGCTTGTCGCGCAAAAACAAGCCGGTTCCAAGGGGAGCGCCTTTTCCTTCTCAATCCATTTTCCTGAGGATCTTACTCCCGTATGGCAAACGGGAGATAGGCTGACTTCGTCCAGTGGAAATTTCCAGGCGGAGACAGATTTGACGTACGATCGATTTTTCGGCATTCTGCTCTCACTTGTCCGGTGAGGAACCACTGTTTTATCTTTCGGATTTGCGCTTATGGGGGGGATATTTCGTATGGCGATGCAGGGAATGCGGATGATGTTTTGCGGGAGAGCGAATTCAACGGTTGGAGGGGCGGCGATTGTTATTGCGGTTTTTGGCATGCTCTCGAGAGTTCTCGGTTTTGTCCGAGACAGGATTCTCGCGGGGACATTCGGGGCAGGAGATACTCTTGATGCCTATTACGCAGCGTTTCGGATACCAGACTTTTTGTACGGGCTTCTTGTTGCCGGAGCTCTCTCTGCCGCGTTCGTGCCAATATTCGCGGAGTTGCGCGAGCGGAAGGGAGATAAGTCGGCGTGGGAACTCGCAAACGGAGTACTGCTTTTTGTTATCGCAGCGCTTGGCGGAGTGTCTCTTGTCGCGATGATATTTTCCAGCCAGCTGCTTCCGTTTCTTGTGCCGGGCTTTTCGAATGAGAAACAGGAAGCAACGGTGCAGCTTACTCGCATTATGCTTGCCGGCCCAATATTCCTTGGGGTGAGCGCCGTATTTGGGAGCATCCTTGTTTCGTTTCGGAATTTCATTGTCTTTTCGCTTGCGCCGGTTTTCTATAACGCGGGAATCATTTTCGGCGTTACCGTTCTCTCGAAATTTTTTGGCGAATCTGGACTCGCGATGGGAGTCGTCTTTGGTACGGTGCTTCACGCATGCGTTCAATATCCGAGCGTTCGGCAAGCTGGCTTCCGGTTTTCCATTCACTCGAGTCTTTTGCGGAATAGGGAAGTATTCCGCGTCGTTCGATTGATGATTCCGAGGTCGATCAGTATCGCCGTCGGGCAAGTCGGATTCCTTGCTGCCACGTTTTTTGCCTCAGTACTCGCTTCTGGGACGCTTGCTGCCTACACGTTGGCGAACAATATCCAAAGCGTTCCCCTTGGATTGTTTGGTGTCGCATTTTCCCTGGCGGCGTTTCCGACGCTCTCTGCATTCGCGGCGAGGGATGAGCGCCAGCGATTCTCTCTGACTCTGGCAAAGACAGCGAAGCAGATGTTGTTTTTTGTGCTTCCGATCGGATTTATGATCATAGCGCTCCGGGCGCAGATCGTTCGCATTATTCTCGGAACCGGCGAATTCGATTGGAACGATACGCGAATGACTTTCGAAATTCTCGGGGTGCTCTCGGCGAGCCTTTTCGCGCAAAGCCTTATCCCTCTCTTTGCTCGAGCGTTCTTTTCTCTCCAGGATACGAAGACTCCGCTGTTCATTGCGCTTGCTTCCGAAGTTTTGCATATCGTTTTTCTGATTATCGGAATTCGGACATGGGGCGTCGCTGCGCTCCCGCTTTCATTTTCAATTGCAAGCGTTTTCAATTTTGCGCTCCTCTATATTTTTCTTCGGAAGCGACTTGACGCATGGGATGATCGGGCTTTTTTTTCCTCAATTTCAAAGATGGTGGTGGCGTCAGTGGCATCGGTTGGCGCGGTACAGCTGGGAAAGCTCTTCTTCGAAGTGGGCAATGTCCGGCTTGATACCTTCGTTGAAGTGCTTCTTGAATTTCTTTGGTCTTCTCTTCTTGGCGCGGGAGCTTTCGTTCTCGCTGCCTGGGCACTCCGCATCGAAGAGCTTGAGAGTGTTTGGAGATTCATCGTGTCCAAATTTTCCCGGTCCCCGGAGATTCTGAAGGAGTCAGAGGAAGAATCGCTTCATGGAACCGCAGTGTAGGAAGGCATTTCCTTCTCTTGGTGTAAACAGGAAGGGGATTGCGCAGGAAAAAAGTGCGAGAGGAGAATCGTTTGCTAGTTCACGTGGGACGCTTGGATGTTTTCTTGCCACTCGCCGGGGAATTCGCTAGAGTATGGGCATATGCGCGAAGATATTCTTGCGGCACGCCGAGAGAAGTTGCAGCGGGCAATGGCTGAATTTGGCGAAGCGTATCCTGAAAAGGCGATGCGGACGCACACAAATGCGGACGCGGTTTCGAATTTCGACGATCTTTCAAACGCGAAGGAGCCTGTGGCGCTCGTCGGACGGATTCGGTCGCTTCGCACTATGGGGAAGGTTGTATTTGCTCACATGGAGGACGAGAGCGGAAAGATACAGGTTTTCGTGCGGAAGGGCGCGATATCAGACGAGCTTTTCTCGGCATTCCTCGAGAGCGCGGATATCGGTGATTTTATCGAAGTTACTGGAATACTGTTTCTCACGAAACAAAATGAGAAAACTCTCGAAGTATCGAAGTGGAGAATGCTCTCAAAATCGATTCGCCCGATTCCTTCGGAATTTTATGGCTTGAAAGACGAGGAAGAATTGCTTCGACGGAGATATCTCGATCTTGCCACAAATGCCGAGACTCGCGAGCTCTTCCGGAAGAAAAGCGTTTTCTGGCGGACGGTGCGGGATTTCCTGACCCAAGAAAATTTTCTCGAGGTGCAGACGCCGGTCTTGGAACATATTCCGGGCGGCGCCGAAGCAGAGCCATTCATCACGCATCACAATGCGCTTGATCAGGACTTCTACCTTCGTATTTCGCTCGAGCTTCCTTTGAAGCGACTTCTCGTAGGTGGGTACGATCGCGTATTTGAAATTGGCCGCGTATTCCGGAATGAAGGGATTGATCGGGAACATCTGCAGGAATTCGATCACATGGAGTTCTATGCGGCCTATCTTGATATGAGGGCGGGCATGGAGATGGTGGAGCAGCTCTATCGGAACATTGTGGAACGTGTGACGGGAGGTCTTGAGACGATGCATGGTGAGGAAGCCATCAATTGGGGAAAGCCTTTTGCAATAGTTGATTACTTTGGCGCTTTCGAGCGGGAGACCGGCATTGATTTGTCAGAGGATGTGTCTGTTGAGAACTTGAAGAAGAAAGCCGACGAACTTGGAATCGGCTACGAGAATTCGTATGGAAAGGGTCGAATGATAGACACGATCTATAAGAAGACCGTGCGGAAGAAATTGATCCAGCCGTGCTTTTTGGTCGGGCATCCGATTGAGGTGTCGCCACTTGCAAAACGTGATCCGAAAAACCCCCGGAGGGTTCTTCGGTTTCAGCCGATCGCATGCGCCAGCGAACTCGGGAATGGTTTCTCGGAACTCAATGACCCGATTGACCAACGAACACGCTTTTTGGAGCAGATGGAATTGCGAGAGGCGGGAGACGCCGAGGCGCAACAAATTGACGAGGATTTCCTTGAAGCGCTCGAATACGGCATGCCGCCCGCTTGCGGTTTTGGTATGAGCGAACGATTCTTTGCGATCCTTATGAATCGCTCTATTCGTGAGACGGTCATATTTCCGCCGATGCGGGGAAAAAACTAAAAGCCCCCTACAACCCTAAAGAAAAACTCCCTCTGAATTTCAAAGGAACACTATGCTTGACATCCAATATATTCGCGATCATCGGGACGAGGTAGTGCAGGCGGCAAAGAATAAGAATGTGTCCGTCGATATCGATCAGTTGCTTGAAGTCGACGGGAAGCGCATGCAATTGCTTCGCGAGATCGAAGAATTGAAATCTGTCAAAAACGACATTAACGACCTCATTCCGCAGGCAACCTCGGATGAACGGACAGAGCTGATCGCCAGAGGAAAGGAAATAAAAGAAAAGCTCGATGCGAAGGGGCCGGAATATCAGGAAGCAGAGAGGGTCTTTCGGGATCTCATGTATCTTGTTCCGAATATCCCGAGTTCTGATACGCCGATTGGGCCGGACGAGAGCGGAAATGTCATCCTTCGAGAATGGGGCGAGAAACCGGCTTTTGATTTTCAGCCGAAAGAACACTGGCAGATTGCCGAGGCTCTCGGCCTCATGGACGCTGATCGCGCGGCAAAAGTAAGCGGATCGAGGTTTCTCTACCTCAAGGGAGATCTCGTGCTTCTTGAATGGGCGATGATGTCGCTGGCATTTCAGACCCTGACGAATGAGCGGGTCCTTGCAGAAATTGCGGCGGGTGCGAATATCGATATCTCTCCGAAGCCATTTGTCCCGGCGCTGCCGCCAATGATGATCCGTCCCGATATGCATCGGCGCATGGGGCGTCTTGATCCTGAGGAGATGTACTTGCTCGAGCGCGATAATCTGACGCTTATCGGAAGTGCGGAGCATACGCTTGGCTCCATGTATGCCGACGAAATCCTCAGCGAGAAGGATCTTCCGATCCGGCTCGCCGGATTCTCGGCGGCGTTTCGCCGAGAAGCGGGATCGTATGGAAAGGACATGAGGGGAATGCTCCGCGTGCATCAGTTCAACAAGCTTGAAATGGAGACATTTACTACTGCGGAACAGGCGGAAAAAGAGCAGGAATTTATGGTTGCGATCCAGGAATATCTCCTCCGTCAACTCGGGATTCCATACCAAGTGATGTCGGTGTGCACCGGGGATATGGGAAAGCCGGATTATCGGCAAATCGATATCGAAGCGTGGATGCCGGGACAGGGAAGATACCGGGAGACGAACACCTCCGATCTCATTGGGGATTTCCAGTCGCGGCGGCTTGAGACGAGAATCCGCCGCACTGATAGATCGCTCCAGTATGCGCATATGAACGATGCGACGGCATTTTCGGAGCGACCGCTCATTGCAATTTTGGAGAATTACCAGCAATCGGACGGAAGCGTCGTTGTGCCGGAGGCATTGCGTTCTTTTCTTGGAAAGGATATGATTGGTCCGAAACATTGAGTTTCTGTGGTTTTTGGTTTCCAGTTCTTTTCTGGGGCTAGACTTGATCGAACGCGTAGATGACGCGTAAACGAGGTGAGAAATGGTTGCATTCAATAAAGTTTTCCGCCGCGACTATATTCGCGGCACTTTCCAGTGGAGTATCCGCAGGTTCATGCTTGTTCCGTTTATTCCATTTGGGAGGAAGCGAAAGAAGCGGGCGAGAAGAGGGAAGAAGATGATTCTGGTTTGGGATTCTATCGATCGGCAGTGATCGGTGAGCTTGGAGACGGGAAAACAGGGATGTTTCGAATGCCTATTGGGAGAATAATCTTGGCAGGAGGTCTCTTGGATGGCATAGAATGCTTGGATGAGATGGCAGGAAAATACTCAGAGGGCGTGCAGGTGTTTGCGTAGAGTGGAAATGTATTTCCCAAGTTTACTGGCAAGGAAAGTGAAGCTAAACTTGGGAGTAGATACGGATTTCCCCTTATGCTGTTCCTTTGGAATACGCTTTTACGGCATAGGAGAGCCCTCTCGGGAGATCGATGGACGGGTCCCCGGAGGACAATATGGAATGATAACTAAAGGGCATGTACATATTCCTTGTGCATGCCCGATTTTTTTGAATGAATCTCGCCTGGTTGACAATGAAAGAGAAATCGGCTACAAAAGCATGGCGTTCTGGAGTTTCTTAGAGCGCGGTCGCAGGAGTAGTTTTTTTACAAGTCATACACAGGTTCCGAGGAGGAACAATGGCAGAAGAAAATCGTACTGAAATCCGGACGCCGGAGCAGGTTTTGGAAGTTCTTCAGGGAACTCCGTTCGAGTTCCTCGTGAACGCGCTCCGCTACGGCGTAGGTGAATTCGATTCCAAGCTTGAGGATGTGGCCGATGGCGAGAATGTCATCGGCGAGGCGACGGAGATCGAACTTATTTTTCGCGCAGCAGGGATCGATGCTGCGCAATGCGCGATGCGCATCAGGGAAGAGAATAATGAGAAGGTCTGCTCGACTCCGCCCAGAGATCAGGAATCTCCCGATTTCTGTCAATTCGTTCGGAAGAATAAGGTGAATCATGAGTTGCTGAGCCAGCTCGCAGAAACCATGGCCTTGCTTCTCTGGTTCTCGGTGGAAGGGCGAATGAATTTGTATGATCGCCCAATGAGCATCGGAGTGCGAAAGGGGGGTGTTCTGGTTTCCCTGGCGACTCCTAAAGAGGAAGAGGTAAACCACTTGTCTCTCGGCCACGCTATCCTTCAATTCCTTGTAGAGGAATCCGATGGCTGATTGAAAGACTACCGAAAGCCGCGTGCAATGTTCTTGCAAGGCGGCTTTTTTATTGACGTTCTTTTTTGTCGTGCTACAATTTCACCCGGCAGGGCTTCCGCAGCCTGTTTTTGTTGATGGAAGTTCCATGATAGAGTAGGGTCGGTAGCTCAGTGGTAGAGCAGCTCCCTTTTAAGGAGAATGTCGTGGGTTCGATCCCCACCCGACCCACATTGTTGCGTCCTTGAAGTTCTGAGGCATTGGCTGGGTTTTCTCTTAGTTCTTAATTTCTATGAAGAGAATCGTATTTGCATCCGTAGTTGCATTCGCTGCATTTTCTCTTTCTGGTTGTTCGTTCCCAGGATCATCGCAAACGGGCTCCGGGCCTGCAATTCTGAAATCGGTTGACGGAGGTAAAAGTTATTCGCCGAAAGTGTCGATTGATGCGAAAACGTCAATATCGTCAGCGGAAATACTCTCCTTTGTCTTTGAAATAGGAAATCCGAAGCGCATCACTATCGGGACGAAATCGGACGGGGTGTTCGTCTCCGAGAATGGCGCTGAAACGTGGAAAAAGCTCAACTTTCCTCCGACGAAGACATATGGGATTGTTTCGGACTGGAGTCGGCCAGAACGGCTTTATGCGACTGGCGAGTGGCAGGGACAGGGGAAGCTGTACCGGAGCGATGATCGCGGAGGGAAATGGACGGAAATATATACCGAACCGAATGGCGGCACAGTGCTGACGGCGCTTGCTCAGAGTCCGAAGAATCCGTCGATGCTCTTTGTCGGAACGAGTACTGGCGCGCTCCTTCGGACGGACGACGCGGGTCTCACCTGGGAGAATCTTCCAAAGGCTGAAGCCCCGATTCTCTCCTTCTCGTTTGATAGCGCGGGAGAAACGCTGTACGCGCTTGTTTCCGGGAAGGGCATTGCTCGGCTTCGCGATAATGGGAAGAAGCTTGATATGCTCCCGGGACAATCTCGCGAAACCGTGACGCTGTCGCTTCCCGCGGTAACTTCGATAGCGACCGATCCGGAGCGGTCGGGAACGGTGTATGCCGGGACGGCGAAAGGGCTTTTCAAGAGTTTGGATTTCGGAGATGCTTGGACAGAGCTGCCGATTCTTGAAAGCTCAAAGAAATTTCCGATTCGAGCAATTGCGATCAATCCAAAGAACTCGAATGAAATAGTGTATTCCGCTGCTTTGGCGATCTACAAATCCGTAGACGGAGGGCAAAGCTGGTCGGTGTATCAGTCGAAAGGGAATCGCGCCGCCGGAGTGCTGCGCTATGATCCGTCGGATCCGAACGGAGTGTATGCGGGATATCGCTCATTCTAAAGCTTTCCATCATTTTTTCTTTGTTGAAAATATGTTTCAAGATATTCTGAAAGAAAAGCAAGTGCTTTTTGATGCAGCAATCGAACATTTTTCCGATGAATCGGCGAAGGTCCGAACTGGTCGGGCGACTCCGGCCCTTGTCGATCATGTGATGGTGGACTACTACAACGTGCGCCAGCCGCTTCGGCAAATTGCAAGCGTATCGGCTCCCGAGGCGCGGCTCATTGTGATCCAGCCATGGGACAAAGGTTCGCTTGTTATGATTGAGTCGGCGATTCGAGAGGCGAATCTTGGTTTGAATCCGGCAAATGACGGAAATGTCATCCGGCTTTCGGTTCCGCCGCTTACCGAAGAGCGCCGCAGAGACCTTGTGAAATCACTGAATCGGCTTGCGGAAGATGCTCGGATCGCCATCCGGACTGTTCGCGAAGACATATGGAAAGAAATTCAAGACGCAGAGAGATCGGGCGGGATGGGCGAGGATGAGAAATTTCGGGGTAAGGAAGAATTGCAGAAAACCGTCGAACGATATAATGATCGGGTTGAGGAGTTGCGAAAAAAGAAAGAAGCGGAAATTTTGACGGTGTAGTGAAAGTATTCTTTTGTTTTCTATTCCAGAATTATGGAGGCATTTCTGATTTTTGTCGTTGTTCTCGGCGCGCTGGTATTCGTTCACGAGCTCGGGCATTTCATTGTCGCGCGTCGGAACGGAATGAAGGTTGATGAGTTTGGATTTGGTTTTCCGCCCCGGCTCGTTGGATTCGTATGGGATGGGGAGAAGAAGCGATACGCGCTTGTTCGCGGGAACCGGGAGATTTCATCGTCTCACACGATCTACTCGGTCAACTGGATTCCTTTTGGCGGATTTGTCCGTATAAAGGGAGAGAATGGCGAGGGCGCCCATGATCCAGACAGTTTCGCTTCGAAAGGAGCTTGGCCGAGGATAAAAACGCTCGCGGCCGGGGTTGTAATGAACTTTCTTTTTGCGTGGTTTCTCATTTCAATTGTCCTCATGCTTGGATTTCCGCGAGCGATCGATGAAGGCGAGCGGGTGAATCCTTCGGAAATCGAAGTGCAAATAGCGCAAGTAGTTCCTGGAACTCCCGCGGAGAAAATGGGTTTCCGAATGGGCGATGTCATCGTTTCGGCAAATGGAGAATCGCTTCTTCGCGTCGCGCGAGTGCAGGCGATCATCCAAGAGAACAAAGGAAGGGAAATGGCATTTCAGGTTCGCCGCGGCGAGGCGATGCTGACGCTTCGCGGCGTACCGAGAGTCGAATACCCTTCAAACGAAGGTGCGATCGGAATTGCGCTTGGCGAAACGGTAATTGCGAAATATTCGTTTTTTGAAGCGATAGTGCAGGGCGCGGTCAACACGTGGGACAATGCCGTTATGATGGTCGTTGGAATTGGGAAGTTGATCGCAGGACTTTTCTCTGGGGGAGGGGCAGCGATGCAAGACGTTTCAGGCCCGGTCGGTATCGCGTACCTTACGAAGGAGGTATCCAGTCTCGGATTTGTCTACCTGCTCTACTTTACGGCGATTCTTAGTATCAATCTGGGGGTTCTCAATATCATTCCGTTTCCAGCACTTGACGGTGGGAGAATACTCTTCGTACTTCTTGAGAAGGTGAAAGGCTCGCCGGTGAGCGAACGAGTTGAAGGATATTTCCATCAATTCGGGTTCCTTCTTCTCATCTTGCTTATGATCGCCGTAACCGTCCATGATTTCTCAAAATTTGATATTCTTGGGAAAATCAGAGGTCTTTTCTAGGAAAGCCCGGTTTTCAGTGGGGTCTGATGCAATACATATGGCTTATTTAAGCCATATGTATTTTTTAAGCCTTGACAAAATCAATATTTTCGTGTAATGTCTCTAGTTCGCATCTTTAGAGGATTGAGATGGCTCTTATGGCTATGGAATACGCATCATTTTTTTCTCTTGTGAAGCGGAAGTGGATAAGCATGCTTCTTGCCGGATTTCTCGCGGGATCTGTTTCGTTTTTTGCGTTCATTTTTTTCTCGAAGCCGTTCAAGGTTACGACCGACTTCCTAGTAGTGCAGACGGGAGCGGGCCAATCGCAGGATTTCTACTCCATGCTGAAGTCTTCTGAGTATCTCGGAAAAGTGCTTTCGCAATCGATAGGAAGCGAGAAGTTTATCGGAGCGGTCGTTGAAACCGGCGGCGTCGATGGGAATTTTCTCCCGCAAAATCCGAAGGACCGTCTCGAATCTTGGGAAAAAATGGTGAAAGTATCGAGCAATCCGGACGTCGGATCGCTCCATATCGCCGTATATGGGAAGAGCGACCGAGATGCGCTTCGCGTTTCGCAGGCGGTAGGAAAGGTGCTGATCGAGAAGAACGCGCTCTTTCGGAGCGGAGACGAAAAAAGCATAGAAATTCGAACGCTCTCCGGTCCTATTGTCGAGAAGAATCCCGAGATCCAATATCTCGTTCTCATATCGATTTCCGGTTTTATCTTCGGTGCCTCGCTCTTTATTTTGTTTGTGTTTTTGAAATTTGAAGCGAAGTCAAAGGAAATCTTTCTTTTCGAGGAGAAGCCATTGGGATCGGGGAAGAAATCGCAAGAGGCGGGTGAAGTGAAAGGCCCCGAACAACCTGGACAGGCGATCAATGCGAACAACGGAAACGGTATCGAGAAACCAGAATCAGCGACGGCTTATCTCGGCGATCGCTTGATATTTGAGAAGGAATAGCGGTATAGTGGGATTCTTCCCTCGTGCAAAGAATCCGGAGCTTTCGGTTCCGGATTCCGGCAGGAGGGACGAGCGAAAAACGCCCGTCTTGTTCATTGAAAACTGATTCTTGTTTTTTGCTGCGCTATTAAGCGCGAGGAGGTGGTTTGTGAGTATTCTGTTGAGGGTTTTCCTGCTTGCCGCTTTGTTTGCGGCTGGCGGGTGCGCGAGTTTTTCTGTGAAGCCGCTTCCGGCGGATATGCCGGAACAACCGTGGCAGGCGAAGGCGATTCAATTTGACCTTCAGCTTGTTGAGCGGACAAGGAAGCTTTCCGCGATTATTGTTCGCGCCACGGATAATTGGGTCCGGAGCGAACGGAGCGGGACGCTTCCGGTCGGATCGACTGGCCGGATAGCGGTTGTGCGGAATGCCTGGCGAGCCATTGCTTTTCTCCCTGACGGGAGCGAAGTGGAAACATCGGCTCTCCTTGGTCCGAACAACAACTTGGTTGTTTTACTGCCAGGTATTGATAGTGACCAGGCTCAATTCGCGAAAGTTCTCGTGCTATCCGGGTTGTCCGCATTCGCATTGGATTCGTCCGGTCGCGAATACGGAAACGACTCCGGGCTTGAAATAAAGCAGTTGCTCGATGGGGTAAGAAGCGGATCAATTTCGATTCCCGTTCCGAAAACCGTTGAAAACCTGAATCTGGGAACGGAAAACGGAGACTTCTTCTTGAAGGGGCTTTCCGCGATGTTTCCGGAGGAGAAGCTGATTGCGGGAAAAAGATATCGCGTGGCAGCGACGGCTCCGGAAGGTTTGGAGCGCGCGACGCACGGGTATCTCTCGCCGGATGACAGAGTCATTTCCTATGCCGAGCTTTTTTTGGCTCCCGGCATGGGGTGGATTGCGGTCGGCGAGTCCGTGGCTCGCAGCGTGTACCAGGTGGGGACGGCAAAGCCGCAAGGCCCGTACCGTCTCTCGGAAACTCAAAACATTACTCCCGAAAGGGAAAAGGCAGGTGACCAATGAATCGTTTTTTCCTTTGTCTCTTTTTCGTTTTTATTTTCCTGGGCGGCAACGCTTGGGCGGATGAGGCGAAGAAGGACTGCATTACCGTGCAGCCCGGCGACAATCTGACGAAGATTGCTCGCACGTTGGACACGACGGTTTCGGATCTTGCCGGGAAAAACGGCATTGAAAACCCGAACCGCATCAATCCGGGACAGATCATCTGTCTGGAAGGCGGACAAAAACCAACCAAAGCTTCGAAAGAGCCGGAGACGGGTGTGGCGAGCAATGCCCCGACGGGGTATGCGCCGTACGCCGAAACAGGCGTCAACCCGCTTGTTCCGGAAGGGAAGCGGAATCCGCAACTGCTTTCTCAAGTCGAAAAAGATGCATTGCATCATATCGGCGCAAGTGGGCAGGATATCGACGCTATCGAAGCGGCGATCTCAGGAGGAAAAGCGGAAGCGATTTCGCTGCTTCCCGGGACGAAGTTTGTTTCGATGTCCGAGCGCGGCGGGAAGGGAAAGAGCGTGAAAATCACTCGGAACCGTATCGCGACATGGAAAGCGCCAGAAAAAGCCGTAGTCGTCACGCTTTCTGACGGGCGGAAAATTGCCCGGATCGAATCGTGCTTCAACTGGGCGCATGTCGAGGTGGAGCCGACGCGGTCAGCAAGTATCGCTGTTGCAGCGGTGACGCCGCAACTAGAGCCGACTCCGGAACCAGGCGTTGAACTCTGCGATCTGGACGACCACGACCTTTTTGCGTCTGTGGGACGGACTGATGGAAATGGGTCAAAGACTGGTTGGCGGTACGCTGCCGGGTTTGCCTGCATTGCCCAGGGTCGCGTCGACGGCGGCACGGTGAAAGCTGGTGTTGCCGGCGTGTACGGCGACCATAGCGGTCGCGCGACGGCTGACGGATTCCGGTATAGCGGAAATAAGTTCGCTTGGGGTCCGGCGGTGAAGTACCTGGATGACGATGGCTGGGACGCTCGCCTCGGAGTTCTCCTTTGGGGGAAATTCCACAGCGACGGACACAGCGCCGACGGGAAGTATGTTCAGAAGCGCGATTTCAGTATGCGCGGGCTGGACTTCGGGATGAACCTGTATCAGCGGGAGATTGACGGGGAGAAGTGGTTCCCCAAGCTGCAGCTCTACGGGGCGTATTCCGTTCTCTCCGGTAAGAAACTCAGCCACTCGTGGGAAGGGGTTTCGATTCCGGATACAGGCAACCTTGAGAGCGATTCCTTGCTCTCCGTCGGTGCTCGGCTGTTCGTCTACCAGGCGGCAGTGAAGCCATGGATCTCCGTCGAATACTTCGCCGAACGCCCCTCTGCCGGGAATCTTACCGGAATGATCGGCGTGACGGACGAAGACGAGATTCTTTGGGCCGGAGTCGGCTTTACTCGGAACCTCGAAAAAGGAGGAACTGCCCGATCGTGGATGGTGGGCGTTGATGTTGGAAATGGAATTCGCGTTCTTCGGGGCAAGCTGCGGCACGATGAGTGGGTCGCTGCGAATACCTCGCACTACGACGAGGAGACTGGGGCGTTTTCACTCGCTAAGAGTCCAAGTCAGCGCGAAACCGCTGGGCAAAGCAATGCCCCTCGACCCGCTGCACGAGTTCCTGCCGCGATTGCTCCGATTCCAGTTTCTGCTGAGAAGCAGAATCCATCCGGTTTCGGAGCAAGCTGGAACGGCTGAATCAACAAAAAAAACTGCTGCGCAATGTATGGAGGGCAGCAAGCGGAACAGAATTCTCCATATGGAGTAATGAAGTACGAGCTGCGCTCCTCGATGGCGAGCGTCTTGACAAGAATCAGTTATTGGGCTACATTTGGAAATCACTTCAAGTGTAGCCCCCTTAACAGAGTTTTCAACAATATGGTTGAACTCTCTGCGGAGGAAGGATACTTCGCAATCAATGACAGGAGTTGTTTCTTAAAAATTTTTTCTTCCGGAAAAAATCCGGAGAGGAGCTTCTGATGTCCAAGTTTTTCTTTTTTCTGGTTTCTTGTTTTTGTTCTGTTGCCTCCCTTGCGGCCGGCATTGCTGGCTATGAGGCGGGCGGTCGCCAGGGCGACGGAAAACCGCCGACCATCTTCACGTGCCAGACGGCGTCGAACGGCGTCGTGCTGACCGTCGAAAACCTTGTCCTCGTTCGGATCGAACGCGAGGGGTCATTGCCTGGGGGCAAGACCGATAAGAATCACGCCGGGTCGGATGTGTCGGTCCTCCGGTATGAAGAAAATCCCAGTGTCCTCAATGGGGGGAAGGTGTACGCCATGCCTCTCGGCAAGGACTGGGCGGGCAAGGGACCGAATATCGAGGGATTGGATCTGTCACGAAGCATCGGTTCGACCTCCGTTACCGGGAACAAGGCTTCCATTCAGATCCGGATCAAAGAGGGAGCGGAGTGGCAGCCGATGACCCTGGTGTTTGAAGGGTCATCCGGTCGGGCATGGCTCGGTGTGATCGGGGAGGGATTCCAGGCGAAAAATAAGAGCGGGAACCCGCTTCTCCTCATCGGCAGCCAGTGTCAGCAGCCGACAGCTGAAGCATTGTCGGCGATGGCGAGCCGACTCTGATACTCTGATTAACCCACAAACCGACTATTCTCGCAGCGCGAGGGTGGTCGGTTTTTCTTTTGCCTGAATTCCGTTCGGGGAAGCGAAAATTTTGAAAGCGGCTCCCATTGTGATCCAAAATATCCATTGGACGGGAGTATTCTTGAAGACGTTATCGGAGAGGCTTGCGAGGAGGAGAGAAGCAAAGAGCGTGAGGAGGAAGAGAAAATTCGCACGGGATATTTCGCTTTTCGAGCCAACCATCGCCTGGAAGAGTTTTTTGCCGATAATGACGCAGTACGCTGAGAGGACGATGAGGCCGACAATGCCTCCTTCGACGAAAAACTTCACGAAGTCATTGTGCGGATCATTGCTTGGCCCGCGGGAAAGGCCGCGGATATTTTCCAACACTTCCGAAAAAGTGTTCATGCCGCTCCCGACGAAGAAGGAGCCACTTCGGAGGGTCGCGCTGATGCCATCGCTCCAAATCCCAAATCTCCAGGCGAGAGAGCTGTCCGGGGAGAGACGGACCGAGTCGGAGATTCGTTCTTGGAAAGGTGCGACCAGAAGGAATAGGAGGATCGGGG
>CAZETL010000004.1:0-28294 GCA_964515255.1 uncultured Bdellovibrionales bacterium
CCACCCAACACCAAAACAAACAAAAAAAAAAAAAAAACAACAACCAAAAACAACACCCCCCAAAGAAACGCAAATCCGGCGGAACTCAAGGACAAAATAAAATTCCTTCTCGACCGATTCAATCAGGGCGAGAAAGTAAAAAAACTTGATGAGGTAGTCGCCGTGGACGAACGGGTCCAGGGTTGCCCCATGACCGAGACTGCCTTCCTCGCCGTCGTAGACAAAATGCTCAAAGAATTCGAGATTGCATAGAGCGAGTCCTTCGGAAACTCGGTCAGAAAAATACAATGAAATCACTATCGAAGAAGTATTCTTTCGAATGGTTTTTATGTTTCCACAAATGTCCAAGCAATCAGATACACATCTTCAGAAACTCCAATCGAATATCTGGAAATACTATGTCATGCGAATCTTCGCAAAAAGACTTGTTTTTCCAATTCTGACGATATTCCTCGTTCGAAACAGCCTTTCGCCATCAGAAATTGGAATCGTATTCGCCGTTGGAACATTGGTCGGTTTGCTTCTTGAAGTCCCAAGCGGCACAATTGCCGACCGGATTGGAAGAAAAGCATCCCTCTTCATTTCCTTCATTATCCAGGCTATAAGCATGGCAACACTCGGATTCTCGACGGAATTCTGGGGACTTCTCATTGGAAATGCACTCTACTACATCGGAACCAGTCTCCTGACCGGAACACACGAAGCATTTATCTATGAAACGCTTCATGAACTAAACCAGGAAAAAAACTTGAAGAAAGTTGTCGGGAAAGCGCTCTTCATCTCCCAAATCGTTACTGGCATTCTCTTTGTCGGCGTTCCAATACTCGCAAGATATTCGCTTTCGCTCCCATTCTTCATCAATGCCATCGTCTTTCTTGGAGTAAGTGCTCTCATCGCAAGCTTTATTGAACCAAAACAAGCAAAAAGCGTCGCAAAACAGGAAGCCATTCCCAATGTATCCGCCTTAAGGAGCTTCCTTTCGAACCGCACACTTCTTTCGTTCAGCCTCACACTCGGAGCACTCAGCGGTGCAAACATGATATTGGAGGATTTCCGCCAAATGTACCTCGATTTCATTCACCTCGATCTCGCTTTCTTCGGTCTGGTATATCTTGCCCTCCGATTCCTAACAGGATTTGCCGGAACAAAAACTGAGTGGCTAGAAAAAAAAATCGGAAAAACGGCCACGCTATTCACGCTCCCAGGAATCTCTCTCGCAACCTACATCGGACTTTCCCTCTTCGACACCTGGTTCGGACTTCTCTTTGTTGCACTCGATGGAATCATGAATGGGCTGCTTCGTCCGATCGAACAAGAATATCTTCAAGAAATGGTACACGGAGAGAAGCGCGTTACTATGCTCTCCATTGATAATTTGATTGAGGGGCTATTTAGATCAGGAGCAAGCCTCCTTGGAGGGTTTGTCATTCAAAAATTCGGAATTCAATCAGGATTCATCCTTTCTTTCGGAATCGTTCTTCTTCTTGCTTTGCCGCTACTCACACGGTTCATCTCCGCCAATGAGGATCAACTGCGTCGCGCAAACAAATCATCTCAACCAATTTAGAAAATTTGTAAAAAGAACTTTCTTTTTCATTGCAAACTCTCTACAATGAAGACGCATTTCGTTTTATGTATTCTCGTCCCATTCTAATCCTATTCCCATGCACCAGATATCCGAACTCAGCCAGTTCTCGATCGACGAAATTACCAAAGTAGAAGGCGCCGCCGGCTTAAATGTATTCCTCGAAAACGGAAAAGTGAAAAAAGTCGAGTTCGCCATCAAAGAATTCAAACGGTTTTACACGCACGCGATGGAAGGAAAGCCGATCGCCGCAATCCCTCAGTTACTCGCCCGCATCTGCGGCACCTGCTCAAACGCTCATCTCCTCGCAAGCATCGAAGCAGTTGAGAAAACGGTCGGCATCACGCCGAGCGAACAAACCCTGCTCCTCCGCACTCTCACCTATCACGGACTCATCATCCGAGACCATGCGCTCCACCTCTACCTCTTCTGTCTGCCGGATATGTTCGGCAAAGATTCCCTTCTTGGTTTTGATGACGACGATCCCGTTCAGCATCAACTCCTCCACGACGCCTTCGCCGTGAAAGCGGCCGGAAACCACCTCGCCATCATCGTCGCGGGACGCAGCGTGCACGCGCCGCTTCCCATGCCTGGCGGCTTCGGAAAGATTCCCGACAAAAAATCCATTGCGGAAGTAATCATTGAGCTCGAGAATATTCGCCCGGCAGTGCTCCGCCTCATCAAAGTTTTTACCGACGATCCGTCATCGCTCGTCCGGAAGAGCAATTATGCCGCTCTCCGCAATCCGAAATTCTCCTACCTCGAAGGCGACCTCTGGGACATGAAAGGCTTCGTCGTAAACGAAGCGGGTTACCGCGACCATCTCGAGCACGTCGTGCTTCCCTATTCACAGGCCTCCGCCTACACTTTCAACGGCGAGACGTATCGCGTCGGCGCAATCGCGCGCCTCAATATCAATAGCTCAGGTCTCCATCCGCGCACCAAGCACGATGCTGCGGAAGCACTCGGTCTCTTCCCTTCCGACAATATTTTCCACAACAATCTCGCACAAGCAATAGAAATCCTCCACTCTATCGATGAATCGATTGACCTCTTGAAACAAACGGCTTTCCAGCCCGAACCGCCGCAAAAACTCGTCCCAAAGGCCGGGGTCGGTGTCGGACTCGTCGAAGCGCCCCGCGGCGCGCTCTACCACAAGCTCGAGGTGAATGACAAAGGCATCGTCGAGCGGGGCGAGGTCGTCGTCCCGACAGGACAAAACCAAATCGCCATCGAACTCGACCTCATGCAGTTTATCAACGAGCACCTCGACATGGATGAGAAAGACATGAAACTCGAATGCGAGAAAATCATCCGCGCCTACGACCCCTGCATGAGCTGCGGCGCGCACTTTCTCGAGCTCAAAGTAAGCAAGGACGGAAAGCCCCTCAAAAAAATCGCCTCGAAACCCACCGGGAAAATCTCCCGGAAAAAACACGCGCATCGCCATAAATAGATTCTGCCCCAAGATGCAAGAAAAAACGCCGTCCCGTTCGGGCGGCGTTTTGGTTTTACTTCATCTCCTCACGTGACCCTTCCGAGAGGGACTCTACACGCGAGGCGCGATACCAGCTGAGGCAAGAGCAGCTGAGCATGCCATGAAGAGAAGAATCGGTTCCATAGAAGCAGGCTGACATACGAGAGAAAGCGCAGTCAAACAACTGAAAACGAGCATCAGCCCCATTCTCACTGACACAAACAGAAAACCTTGCTGCTTCGGCATAATCCCGCATAGATGGTCAACAAGCTTGCCGACAAGGAAACCCGCTGCAAAAGAAGCTGACACAACCAGCAAACTGCCCAGTACAATTCGCCACCACGGATACCCCTTTTGCATCCCGGTAAGCATGATGAGCGGTATAGAGACAAACCCGAAACCGACAAACCATTGCTGGGTAATGAACAGAAACGCCGATCTTCTCCATTCCCGAGAACAAATCTTGGAACTCATATCCTCTCTCCTCTACCGGAAGTTGCCTCCCGATGCCAGAATATCCGCGGCGCAAACCCGAAAATACCGAGAAACGCCGCGAGTGACACAAGAAGCAATGCAATTATTGCCATCCCAAAAACCGGGAGGGGACTCTGCAATGCGTCCAGAATCTGAATCAAAATAACGACAAGCGGAAACCAAGGAAGAAGCACGAACACAGACAGTAGAAACCGAATCCATGGAAGAACAGCTTGGTCGATCCTTCCACTATTTGCGCGATATTTCCTCACTTCCCAAAAATGATGAGAAGCATCCGCCGCAAAGGTAAGGGCAGCAATGGAAGTCGCAAGGAGAACAGACATCGCCGCCCAGGAAGCATTCAGCTTCAGCCCGGACAGAAATACCACAAGCAACGACGGGAGACCGAAGAAATACATCCATTTCAGGATATTCCGGGAGAAAACATTCGACGGTGAGCATGGCATTGTTAAAGACCTCCGGCAGAAAATTTCGCAAGCTCCCGGATCACATCCGGAAGCGCCTGTTTCTCGGTCGCACCCTCTGGTACGCCGAGAATCTTCGGTTCAAAGGACGGGTCGAGCTTCTTCGCAAGAAGAAGCAGCGTTGCAAGGTCGTAGTCGTGCGCCGTCGTCCCGGTATTGCGGGAACGAGCGACATCATCAATCGAAATCCACGACACTCTGTCAAGCCCCCGAACCGTGTCGAGAATAACCCATCTTCCGCGCTTCGGCAAATCTATTTCATTGGGATCTTCAATCGTGAAACGAAGATCCGGAAATCGCTTCCGAAGCTCCGGAATCACCCGAATCGGGACTGAGTCTCCCGGCAAATCAGGATTGCCAAAGACCGAGATAACAAGGGATTCATTATTCGCCATACGCATTGGAAAAAGCGACGCTCTTCAACGTGTACGCCCGAAGTCGGCGCACGGCGCTCTCTGACAATACCTCGCACGGGACTCCCCAATGAACGGAGATCCATCTGCCCGGCATGAGAAGGTCGATATCAATATCGGCGGAGAGATTCCTCGTGAGGCGGCGCGAGACAGCCGGACCGAGAGATAATTTTCCCCGTCCATCCCGGAGAAGCGGCTCCGTCTCGATATCGATAAACGGGCCGGAAACCGACAGCACCTTCCCCCATGAGACAATGCATTCGGAAACCGCATTCCAATCGCCGTCTTTCAAAAGTTCGTGCCCGGTCTCGCGCCAAATGTTCAAGACATGGAAAGAATGGTGCGGGAATCCGCCGCGAACCACTTTGCTTCCCACCCGGTCAAAACGGTCGCGGCCGACTCTCCGTTTCACCTCGAGCGCATCGAGAAGCCCGAGATATTTTCGCGGTGAGAAAGCGTCAAGCAGATGATTCCCGATCCAATATGCCTCGACGACGCGGCTGTCAAAAGGATCCCGGATACCGTTCCCCTCGGCGATATGCGCGAGATAGGGGTACAGATTTTGAAACTTCGAGAGGATCGCCGAAAGCTGCGGGTCGCTTTCTCCGGCATCAAGATATTCCTTCACGGTTTTATTCGCATCCGGTCCGCAATAGTGGAGCCGATTCGGACCAAAAGCGTATCGGCTGCATCGGAACACTCCATCCATAGTCAGAAAATATTCGAAACACTTCCCCATATACTCTATCGGAAAGAGTAAGAAGAAACAAAAAAAAGCGCGCGACCACATTGGGATCGCGCGCAGCAAACCGAAACAGCAATAGAGTTCACAACCGTCCGTAGTAAGGATCCCCGAAACGCCTCCGGTATTCATCCGGATTGTTCCAAGAAAGATCCATGCGTTCCCTCAAATCCCTCGCGCGTTTTTCTTCTCGTACTCGAAGAACTGCGGCCCGAACATCCGGAGAAGATTCCCAATACTCCACAGATCTGAACCTTGGAAATCCATTCCGTTCCTCAATCGAGTCGCCAAGACCTGCCATAAGAAATTCTCCTCAAGGTTTTGATTTTTCTTCTCCGCCTTCCAACCAATTCTTATTTTGAATTCTTTTCCGCGCCAACTACCTGGCGAGCGCGGTCCATGCATGCCCGAAGCCGCGACGCCTGCTCCGGAGAAAGTTCCCGGGAAATTCGTCCCCATTCACTTTCGAGAAGTTCAAGGAGTTCCCGAAGACATGCTTCGACATCGACCCTCTTCCCTTCGGCGTCGGCAAGTTCAAAAAACAATGCCGCACGAAGAAAAACGAGCAAAATCCGACCGCGGAACAGCCTCATACACCCCCCTTCTTGTTAAGGGACAAGAAACTTTGTCCATCCTGTCAATCAGCACAGTAAAGGACAACACGAGTATGTTACAATAAATTGTCAATTAAGTCAAACAAAAAATCTGGGGAGATGTCCTCGAAGCATCCCCTCCTGCGAAAAGACTTCGAATATACGGGGTGCAACTATTCCTATATTCCCATTTATTCGGAACCTCACATCCCCGTGAGACTTTTCATCACATCGGCGATGCGCGCCGAGGCGATCCCAATCACCCGATCGGCACCGCCATAATATATAAAAATCTTCCCTTCCCGCACAACCGCTCCGCACGGAAAAACGACATTCGGAACAATTCCCACCTTTTCGTATTCCGTTTCCGGCTCGAAAAGAGGGAGTTCGCTCCGCGCTTTCACGCGTTCCGGATCCCTGAGCTCGAGAAGCGCCGCTCCGATTCGATAGACAGATGAATCGTCGGAAACGCCGTGATAAAAAATCAGCCATCCTGAATCGGTCTTGATCGGAACAGTGTTGAGGCCGATTTTTCGATCGTCCCACATGCCGCGCCGCGGCAATATAAACGGATGTTGGGTAAGCGTCGCGCCGTCGCGAAATTCGAGATCGTCGAGGAAATTGATGTCAATGGACGGTTGTATGCGATGAAGCACGACGTATTTCCCGCGAATCTTCTCCGGAAAGACGCAGGCGTCCTTGTCGTCTATCCCGGGCGGCGAAACAAGCTTCGGCTTCGTCCAAGCGCTCCATTTTTGGGCAAGAAAATCCTTGCGATTGATAGACGTGAGCGCAACGCGAGGCGGATTCGCTCCGTCGACCGCGGTGTAAAACATATGGATTGTCTCGTCAATCTTCGTGAGACGAGGGTCTTCGCAGCCGGAATACCCTCCGCCAGAACGCATTTCAAACGGCTCCCGAGGAATATAGACCGGGTCAGAGGAACGCTCGTCGATGTGAATCCCGTCCCGACTCGACGCATATCCGAGAACCGACGTGTCATTCATCGAAAGCGCGCGATAAAGAAGATGCGTCTTCCCTCCCTCTCGAATCGCTCCTGGATTGAATGTTCCCTTCGCTTCCCAGGCGTGCTCGGCAATCGGACCGATGACCGGATTTCCCGGAATTCGATCGAAGAGCGCTCGTTTTTTCCGGAGCAGCATCGATTGCGTCAATTTTTTCACGTCGCATTTCGCCACAGCGCAGGTCGAATCGGCCGCGCCATAGTAGATAAAGAGCGTTCCCCGACGGAGAAGCGCCCCTGAAGGAAAAACAATATTCGGAACTTTCCCATACAGCTCGTATTCTTCTTCCGGCACGAGAAGAGGAGCTTCCGTCCGGGCGAGAATGGTTTGCGGGCGATCACGATCGAGCAATACCGCTTCGATGCCGAATATCTTCCGTTCCGAAAAATAGTTTCGAATATGGGAGTACACCAAAAGCCATCCTTCCGGCACAAGAATTGGCGGCGCTCCAATCTCGACATGATCGGAGTCTCCGCGCTGGAGCCGGATTTCGTGAGAAGAGAGCGTTCGATACCAATCTTTCCAATATGCTTCCGACCACATGTCCTCCAATTCGTCGAAACGAGCGAGGCCGATCGTCGCTGGCGGTCGGTCAGTATTTGCCGTAAGAATAGCCGCGTATTTCCCCCCGACCTTCTCAGGAAAAAGCGTCATCGCTTTCGCATTGAATGGAGTCACCAAATGACGCTCGTCGATACGGCGAAAGTCTCTTGTCAAAGCAACGGCAGAGCGAATTCCATCCGCTGAAAACGGATACGCCGAAAGCGCCGTGTAAAAAATATAGTAGGTGTCGCCAATTCTCGTTACTCGCGGGTCCTCGCATCCGTACCGTTCCCACGGCTTCTCCGGAACGATAAGCTGCCGATGTTTTTCAAAGTGAATGCCGTCGCGGCTCGTTGCGTGTCCGATAGTAGACACCTCCATTTTCACTCCCTCATGCAGAATTGGCGACGACTGGGCTCGATAGACGAGATCTATGCACCGATCACGAAGCACCGGACAACCATTGAACGCCGCCTCCCGCTCCCAGAAATTCACGCTCTCTCCAACTAAAACGGGATTTTCCAAAGATCTTTCAATTCGAAACATAGAAAGAGACGTTTAACACAAAAGGCTTCAGAGCAAGAACTAAGCATCACGCAGAAACTGCCGTCGCAGCGCCATCTCATTTATCCCTCAACCGCACATACCGGATCGGAACCGCTTTCTCACTACGGAGAATAGCCCTGAGAAGGCGCTCGATCGGAACCACTGCGACGCAAGTTACCATGTCTGCGCTGCCGTAATAGACGAGAAGTCTCTCATCTTTCACAACCGCCCCGCAACTGTATATCACCCCCGGCTTCGAACCTTCGACTTCATACCATGCCGACGGCTCAAGAACAGGAGTCTTCGATCGAGCAATAACCTTCGTCGGATCATGAAGATCGAGAATCATCGCTCCAAGCTTGTATCCGCAGTCCCGCGTCGTCGCATGGTACAACACAAGCCATCCCTCTTTCGTCTTCAAGGGAGTGGGTCCGACACCTCGGACGAGGAGCTCCCATCTTCCGGAGAGCGGCTTCATGACGCGCTCGCTCTTCAAGAAGGTTTCCCCGTCAAAGTCCAGCGAATCAAGATAATCAATCCGAATCTCCGGACTAATGCTATGGAGTATCGCAAATTTCCCGCGGATCTTTTCCGGAAATATCGTCCAATTTTTGTGCACTTCTCCCGGTGGAGAAATCATAACAGGGCGAGACCAGTTCCACTTCTTCGAAAGAAAATCATCGAGGGCGATTTTCGTAAGCGCGACCCTGGGGAAATTGTACCCGTCAAACGCCGTATAAGTCATATACAGCACATCGTCAATGCGCGTGATTTTCGGGTCTTCGCTCCCTCCCCAGCCCCCTCCCGAAGCGTAAGGGACTGCGCATGTTTTTTGGGAACGCGTTACCTTCACATCGTCCAGGGTTGCTGATGACGCATAGATCGGATAGTCCAATCGATCATCAACAGAAAATCCATCTCGGCTCGAGGCATATCCAATACTTGAAAGTCCATTTCGTCCAGTTGCTCGATACAAAATATGAACCATGCCATCATCCGAGAGAAATGCTGCCGGATTAAACGTCTCGTGAGCTTCCCAATCATGTTCGTGCCGGGGATGCAAGATCGGATTTCCATGGAATCTCTCAAGCTTCGCCTCTTCCGAAAGGATCGAGACTGTTTCTCCGCGGGAAATCTTCCAAAACTGCGCAATTTCTTCGACGAGAAGTCGCCCGTCAACCTGCCAATAGAGCAGGATTTTTCCCGGTTTTGATACGGCACCGACAACTCGGATATCGCGACCATCCCAGTCTTCCGGAGCTTCCCAAAGAGCCTCATCCGATCGCCACAGCACCCTTGCGTCGACACCAGAAACCAATGCGGACCCGAGCGTCTTACGACCTCGAGAATTTTCAGAGATATAAAAAAGGAGAGCGCCCCTCCCTGCTGGGATGGCGAGTATTGCCGAGAGTCCTTTCTCATCAAAATAGCCTTCCCGCGAGCGAAGAATTGTCGAGCGCTTTACAGTCCAATATCGAAGATCCGGAGAAGTGGCTACTTTCACCGAATTTTTCCCGAAAAACAGCATATGCACCACGGAGGAAGTTTCTCTTACCGAGACAGCCGCGCCATGTCCCCGAATCCCTTCCATCGGAGAAATGCGACTCCACTTCATTCCATCCGCAGAAACTGCTGAAAAAAACTGCTCCTTTCCTTGTTTATCCGTCTTTCTAAACGTAAGGAAAAAAGAGTGTTTTTCCGAATCTATCGAGGAAACTCGAAACGGTTCCGAAAATTCCGGACTCCGCCACAAGCCTCCAAAGAACTTCGTAAAAACCAATTCCTCTTTTGAAGAACCGAAGGAGATGCCATTGGAACTTCGGAAGATCTCCGCCGAACCGAATCGCCCATCACGCGCAACACAAGAGAAAAGAAGAGTATCCTTTCCACTCTGAGCAGCACCAAGAAAAACACGGGACTGAGCCTCTTCCATAGAAGCAAGCGCTATTTCTCGTATTGTAGCACACAAGGGAAGTCTTCTTCCAAGTCAGAAAGAAGACGACCGGCTATTCGTATCGCAACGCTTCAATCGGACTCATTCTCGCAGCGCGCTCAGCCGGATAAATTCCAAACACAATACCTGTAACAGCGGAGACGCCGAAAGCCAACGTCACAGACGAGAGAGAAATCGTCGTGGGAATATTTGCGAATGCCGAAAGAGCGACAGAGAAAATCCATCCAAGAATAACACCGAGCGTGCCGCCAAGCATCGTGAGAATAACTGATTCAGCAAGGAATTGTCGGCGGATAAAAACCCGCCGAATACCGACTGCCTTCCGCAAACCTATTTCTCGGGTTCGTTCCATCACGGTCGTAAGCATCATATTCATGATGCCGATTCCGCCAACAAGAAGTGAGATGCCGGCGATCGACGATAAGAAAGCAGTGAATGTCGCCGTAATATTTGATGCCGTCGCGAGAATATCATTTTGATTCAGGATACCGAAATCAGCCTGTGTTGCGTCAGCGATATGGTGTCGCGAAAGCAGAAGATCGGAAATCTCCGATTGAACAGAGGCCATCTCGCCCTGATTCTCAGCGGCAATGCTGATAGTATTTACGAAGTCACTGCCCGAAAGAAAATGCTGAGCCGAAGAGAGCGGAATATAGACTGAATTATCTGGGTTACTGAATCCGGAACCACCTTTCGGCAACGTAACGCCGACAACCAGAAAATCAACATTGTTTATCCGTATAAACCTACCGATCGGATCAGCGCCCTCGCCAAACAAATCATCGCGCGCCGACGAACCAAGTACGGCAATTTTCGCAGAACTCTTTTCATCTCGATCAGATAGAAAGCTCCCGATATCCATGGAAACATTGCGCACGACAAGGTAACTTTCCGTTGTACCAATAACCTCGGTATTTGTATTGCTTCCCCCTGCCGTTATCTGATACCGACGGGACACTTCCGGCGCAACCGCCTTTATTCCAGAAACGGCCACCCGAATCGCCGCCGCATCATCCGCGGTAAGCGTCTGAATGCTCCCCCTCCCCGCGTTTACACCGCCGGTTCGCTGCGCCCCAGGATATACGATGATAAGATTCGAACCAATTGATTCGATGTTGGACTCGATAGACGCCTGTGCGCCTTGCCCAATCGATACCATAGCGATAACCGACGCAATCCCGATCACAATTCCGAGAAGAGTGAGCCCGGACCGGACCTTGTTTGCAGAAAGCGATCCCATTGCTTCGATAAATATATCCCGCATCATACCGCCTTGTCTGATTCAATGTGCCCATCGCGAACGGAGATAACCCGGCGAGCAAACCGAGCAACCTCCATCTCGTGCGTGATAATCACGACCGTATTTCCCCGCCGGTTCAACTCCACGAACATATCCATTATTTCCCGGCTCGTTCTCGTGTCGAGATTTCCCGTTGGTTCATCTGCAAGAATCATCGCCGGGTTGTGAATAAGCGCGCGAGCGATGGCCACGCGCTGCATCTGTCCACCGGAAAGCTGATTTGAAAGATGTGAGAAATTCGACTCCTCGACTCGTGCAAGAAAAAGCGCTTCGCTAGCGCGCCGTTCCCGTTCTTTGCGAGACGTTTTCGTATAAAGAAGGGGGAGCATGACGTTCCGCAAAACCGTAGCTCTCGGCAATAAGTTGAACGCCTGGAATACAAATCCTATTTTCTCCCGTCGAATATCCGCCAACTCATCCTCACCCAGGCTTGCAACATCCCTCCCGCCGAGGAAGTATTCTCCGGATGTCGGCGTGTCAAGCGCACCAAGAATGTGCATAAGCGTTGATTTGCCGGATCCGGACGGCCCTATAATCGCGACAAACTCTCCACTCTCTATGCCAAGGGAGACCTGGCTCAGCGCCACCGTGTCGATGTCTCCATTTCGGTAAGTCTTTCCGAGATTTCGGCATTCGATCAACATAATGAGAAGCTCATGTAGAGACGTCCTGTTTCAAAAAATATCCCGTACAACTCAAAACGAAATCTGTTGAAACAATGCGCGACGCTAGAATCGCTAACGACTGCCGCCGAAACCAGGTATCCTGAAGCCGCCCGACGAACGAGTCGAAGCTGTTGAAGAACTGTTCCCCGAAGGAATCGCGCGAACAACTATCGTCTCACCTTCAGAAAGTCCCCTCACAATCTCCGTATCGGTTCCGCTCGCAATCCCTGTCTCAATTGAAACGCGTTTCGGCGTGCCATCCGAAAACGCCTGAACAAAGATTCCTTCGGCATCAGACTTCACGGCACTTGTCGGAACGAGAAGCACGTCGGATTTCACGGCGTAGACGATAGACGCAGAAACGCTCATGCCTGGCTTCAGCCGACTGTCTGGAGTATCAAACCCGACAGTCACCGCGTACGACACCACACCGGATGTCACGGACCCGAGCGCATTCAACTTTTCAACCTTTCCGGTAAACACCGAATCTCCGAGAGCGCTTAAGGAAAGAGATGCTTTCTGGCCAATTGCAATATGTGAGACATCGACTTCATTCACATCGACCGAAGCCTTGAGCGTTGCAAGATCTCCGATAATCATCGGCGTTACCTTAGATGCGCTTGCCGAATTCCCTCCGAGATCATCGCCGTTCTTTACGTTGATCTCATTGACCGTGCCACTGATCGGCGATACAACTCTCCGTTTCGACGCATCAGCGACCGCTTTTGCGTAATTCACCTTGGCGGCGCGGAGGCTCTCCTCCGCTGCGGAAATTTCGAGGCGCGCTGCGGAAATTTTCTGCTTCAGGACATTTTTGTTCAGCGCATTTCCCGTCCGAGTATTATAAGCGTTTCGCGCTTGATCCTTCTCGATATTTGCAGAAAAAACCGCATTTTCCGCCTGCATGAGGGACGACTTTGCATTCGCAAGACTCACGTCGAGCTGGTCATTTGAAATGGAAAACAGAAACTGCCCCTTCTCGACGGCGTCCCCGACGCTCACAGACAGATTCTCGACCGTTCCGGAAATTGTCGGGTCAATCGTCGCTTGATCGGCAACTTCGATATTCCCGCTTCCTCTTACCGTCGCTGAAAGCGACCCGCGTTCGACAGAGCTTGTCACATATTTCATCTCCGAAGATGCCCCTTGCCCTTTCTTCCACCACCAGTACCCAAGAACGAGCGCGGCGAGAACGGCAGCAAGAACCCACCAATGCTTCTTTGTCATACACGCAAAACAAATTCTCAAAATAGGAAAGCGCGTTGTCGTCTGAGAGGATACGCCTTCCGACGGAAAAGTTTGCATCGCGTCTCGAAAAGCTATACTGACTCGAGATCAAGCACCTCATCAATGCGAATCTGCGAAACAAAATTGTAGTCGTGACTTACCAAAATAAGCGCACCCGCGTATCGGTCAAGCGCCTCAGCAATAACAGGTATGTGTCGGAAGTTGATATGATTTGTCGGCTCGTCCATGATAAGGAGATCCGGCTCCTCGAGAGAAAGCTTCGCAAACATAAGAAGCCCCTTCTGCCCCTCCGAGAGACTCCCGACACGATTTTGAAGAGACGGGATCGGGAGCAAAAATCTCGCAGCTACCTTAAAAACCAGCTCCTTATTCTTCTCTTTCAGAGAGTCAAAAAGTGAGTCAAAAACGGTTTGTTCGAAATCAAGCGTCGAAAAATCCTGCCGGTAATATCCGATGCGCCGATCCGGAGCAATCGAAGCCATCTCACTAGCCCCACAAGAAAGCGCCTCAAGAAAGGTGCTCTTCCCGATGCCATTCGGACCAGAAACAAGAAGATGGGTATCTCTCTTCAATTCAATGTTGACCGACCGAAGTGAAGCCTCCCCTCCTCGAACGACGGAAATGGCGCGAATCTCAGCAATTACCCCCGGCCGACCGGATGATCCGATATCAAAGGAGGGAAGCGTCTTGTCCTCGCGACGCACGTCCGCCTTATTTTCCTCGAGTTCATCGGCAAGCGTCCGCATGCGCTTCGCGACCGATCGCAGCTTTCCGCCTTTGTGGGCAAAGACATTGGATTGCGCGCGCTTTTCTTTAATCGTTTTTTCAAGACGAGCATTCTCGCTCACTGCTTTCTCAATGCGCCGTTCGATCTCCGCGAGTACGTCATTATAATCCCCGGAGTATTGCTCGATTTTCTTCGTAAAATTGTCGAGATACAGGACGCCATTCGTAAACGCGTTCAGAAAATCGGCGTCGTGCGAAATAACGATGCATGTCTTCTGATACTCGGCGAGGAATCGCGTGAGATGCGCGATGCCTTCGGGATCAAGATTGTTGGTCGGCTCGTCAAGGAGTAGTATGTCGGGCTTCCGAATAAGCGCCGAAGCAAGGAGAAGCCGCGCTTGCTGCCCTCCGGAAAACTCCCGAAGTTTCTTTGAGAGAGGCGGGACGGGCAAATGGACGATATTGAGCGCTTCGGAGATAAGCGCAGGAAGATTCCATTTCTTCTCCGCAAAACACCGGGCGAAAAATTCTTCAATCGTCGCGTCAAGATCTTCGCGCGCTACCGCTTGCCGCGCGATCGCGACACTTGTGTCGGAATCGATCGAGACTCGGCCTTCGGTCGGCCGGAGCTCGCCCAAGATCAACCGAAACAGCGTCGACTTCCCTGCGCCGTTTTGTCCCATGAGCGCCGCTTTGAATCCCCTCCGCACCGAAAAACTCGCCTCATCAAGAAGCGGCTTCTTGTGCGCGTATTCAAATGAAACCGCGTCGAACCGGAGAACAATATTGTCTGGCATATAAAAAAATATCTCGGAACACCCATCAGAATGACAGAGAACAAGAAAGGAATCAAGGCGCAAACAAAAAAAGAGAGCTAGTCAAGCTCTCAAAATATTCTTCATTCGTAAGCGATATATCTCGTTCAGCGTCCTATCGCATATAATTCCTCCGTCGACCCTGGTTGAGGCAACGAGCGAGAAATCCTTTCCCAAGAGGGTCAAGACCGAAAACAAGCCATGCTATTGGCTCATACAGGCAGTATGCACGGATTGCTTGTTCCCAGCTCCCATAAGGACATGTCCGGATCGAAACTTCATTCTTGCCAAGTGCCCGAAAAGTCCTCAGAAGACGCATTGCGTGAGGGAATTGGGAAACAATTACTACCGACGTATCTGGCGCCAACAAAAGACATCGATATCTCTCAACTGCTTGAACAACATTTGAAACACTGTCCACTGATGTTTCCTCGCTGAGGATCTGCTCGGAAAGAATGCCGCTTCCCAGAATAAACTTTCGAGAGATTCCGCTTTCGGAGAGAATCTCTCCGGGATAAACAATACCTCCAGTAACGAGAATGAATTGACCCTCTGATCCCGAGAAAATTCGTAGCGAAAGTTCACAGCGCTGCCGAAGATTTTCATCCGGCTGCCCGTTTTTGACGCCACCGCCAGGAATAAAGATGACCCGTTTCATCGTCGTACCTCCTCAAGAGAAACTAAGTTAGTTCAGTTTGCCAAACAACCAATTCAAACAAGGAACACGCTGGCACAAGTTGCGGGATTTCCGCAACAACCCTCAACAGAGCAAGGAGAGATCACTCCATCCGCACGAGTTTTTCGAAGATCCGCTTTGCGATATCGACCGCAAAAAGATAAAGAAGTGTAATGCCGATCATCGAGAGCAGTATTGGAATCGGGAGCGGAGAAAAACCAAATATGGATCCGACCGGAAGCAACGCGATAAGCCAGCCGATGCCGAGAATAAGCGCAATATTAAGCGCGAGGAAAAGGCTCGGCGCACTCCGGAAAAATGGGATCTCCCTCGTGCGAATGACGAGAATGACAAGTGTCTGCGTCGCAAGCGACTCGAGAAACCATCCCGTTTGAAATTCCGATTCATGGAGGCGAAATACAAAGAAAAGAAGTCCGAACGCAAGAAAATCAAAAAGAGAGCTTAGCGTCCCGAACACAAGCATGTAGCGTCTGATACCTCGGAAATTCCACCTCGACGGACGGAGCGTGGATGATGAATCCACGCGGTCGGTCGGAAGCCCCACCTGCGCTGCATCATAGAGAAAATTGTTGAGGAGAATCTGCTGCGGAGCCATCGGAAGAAATGGCAAAAAAACGGAAGCACCCATCATGGAAAACATATTCCCGAAATTTGAGGAGAGCCACATGCGAATATATTTGAGCGTGTTTTGGAAAGTCTTCCTCCCCTCTTCGATACCGTCTTTCAACACCGAGAAATTCTTCTCGAGGAGGATAATGTCGGCCGCATCTTTCGCTACCGGCACGGCATTTTCAACCGAGATGCCCACATCCGACGAACGAAGCGCCGTCACATCATTTATGCCGTCGCCCATATACCCGACAACCGTCTCCGGCAACGCACGGAGCGCAGCGATAATCCGCTCTTTCTCCGCCGGCGAAACGCGGGCGAAAATAGTTGTCCGAAGCGCAAGCGCCGCCACCTCGGACTCGGAAAGTCCGTCGATATCCCGTCCAAGCGCGACGCCGCCGACCGGCATGCCGAGATCGGCGCAAATCTTCCGGGTAAGCACATCGCTATCCCCCGTCAAAATTTTAACCGAGACGCCAAGATCGGCGAGAGCGTGAATGGTTTTTGCTGCGTCTTTCTTCGGCGGATCGAGGAACGCCGCAAACCCGATGAACGTCATAGCTCCTTCGTCAACGACATCGTAGACGTAATCATTCGCATCAAGAGTCTTCACGGCAATGGCGAGAACGCGAAATCCGTCCTCAAAAAACTTCCGCGCCGCAACTTCGAGCGACTCCCGCCGCCCCTGATCAATCGGCGTTTCGACTCCGTTTATGCGAATGCGCGACACGATCGGGATGACGTTTTCAGGCGCTCCCTTCGTCACAAGAAATTTTTCCTTCCCTCTTGAAACGACAAGTGATTCGCGTCGCCGGACGAAATCAAATGGCACTTCGTCAATTTTCTCAAACGGCGAGATATCCGGCGTCCCATGCTCGACAATCGCGCGGTCGAGCGGATTCTTCACTCCGGTATGAAAGACGCTGTTGAGATACGAGTAGAGAAACACGTCATCACTGTCGTTCCCGTCTCCGTCAACATGCTTCACAAGCGTAATCTTGTCCTCGGTAAGCGTCCCCGTTTTATCCGTACAAAGCACGGTCATGCTGCCGAAATTTTGGATCGAGGAAAGTCGCTTTACGATGGCATGTTTCCTCGCCATGCGCACGGACCCTCGTGCAAGAGACACGGAGAGCATCACCGGCAAAAGTTCTGGCGTGAGTCCGATCGCGATTGCAATCGAGAACATGAGCGAGTCAAAAAGCCCGCGACCGAGAATCGTATTTGCAAGAAGCACGAGGCCGACCAACACGAAGTTCAGTCTCATGACAAAGAGGCTGAACCGACGAATATTTACTTCAAAGTCAGTCTCCCCGCTCTCCGACGAAAGTTTTCCGGCAATTGCTCCGTACGCGGTTTCCTTCCCCGTTGCAAAAACGCGCACCGTTGCAAAACCAGAGACGACGCTCGTGCCGAGAAAGACCCTATCGTCTCGATCCGCATCTCTCTCAGCTGGCTGCCGATTCCCGAGCGGATGTTTCTCGACGGGAAACGCCTCCCCGGAAAACGCCGACTGATTCACGAAAAAATCACGAGCTTCAAGCACATTGGCGTCCGCCGGAACCAAGCTGCCCGCCGAGAGAAGCACGATATCTCCCGGGACAATGCTGCGCGCATCAATATCCATCGGGTTTCCGTCGCGCACGACCGTCGAAAGCGTCTTCACTCGCTCGGCAAGCCGATCGGCCGCCCGCTCGGATCGGAATGTATTCACAAAATCAACAATCGCCGAAATGCTTACCATCGCGACGATAATCACCGCATTTGTCCGCTCTCCGAGGACGAAAAAAGACACGCCAGCTATAGCGAGGAGTATGATCAGGAGCGGGCTATTGAACTCTTTCAGGAAAGCGATGACCGGGCGCAGCCGACGCCTCCCCTGAAGAACGTTTTCTCCGTATCGCAACAAAAGACTCTCGGCTTCGCGGGAGGAAAGCCCAGTAAACTCTGCGGAGATTTCGGGAAGTTTAGTATGCGCACGCATATTCAAAAAACTCCGCACAAAAAAGGAAGCGCCAACAATAAGCGCTTCCAGTATAGCATTTCAAAGGGCCATTTCTAATCTAAAATTTCGACAGGCATAGCGTACGGTCCAAATATGACCTTTCTTCGAGTTCCGTCAGACATCTCAAGCTCAAGATATTCAGCCGGACCTCTGACCCCAAAGGGAAAATTCGATGGCTCCGAACGATTTACCGAAACAATTTTTCCACCGCTCCGAGAAACGATCTCGCCAATCAACCAAGCAAGCCGTTCGTCACTCATTCTCATGAGAAAGTTGACACATAGGGCAGCCAGAGATAGTCTTTTCGACAGTCCTTTTTTACCTTGAAACAAAGGAGAGGTTCATGATTGTCACACTTCAGCAGGCTTTGGAGTATCCCTCGCTAGATATTCCGCCCACCATCGAGATACTAGCCAACCCGGAGTGGCGTACGCTCTGGCAGCTCCGCAATCACCTCGTTGAAAGGGCTCGGAAAGCCGCTCAAACAACGGCTCGATCATATCGGGGATTTAATGTCGGCGCAGCGATGCTCGTCGTACATGAAAACCCGGAATTTTTCGCGCTTCTCGGACATTCTCCATACAAGATATACACTGGCGCCAATGTGAAGCTGGGACCGGACGAACGGAATATCTGCGCAGAACCGGAGGCTCTCGCACAAGTCCGGCAGCAAGAAAGATTCTTCCCCGTTGGAAAGATCATTGCGATCGCTATCGCCGGCGAACCGCAAGATGAACCGGACCGATCAAGCGGCATTCGGACACCGACATTGCACCCGTGCAACCACTGCCGGATACTCCTTCACAGCACCCCCGAAATGCGTCCCGATACTGTCATCATTACGGTACGACTCGCCCTCCACCCTGACGGATCCAATACCGTCGAGGTTCAATTCTTCAACGCATTGCTGGAACGGCATACCGTCAATGCATGACAATATCCCATCAAGCAAACACTTCGAGAGACGAAAGACGTCTCTCTTTTTTGTTGCCATTCCTATTTTCCGCACGTTTCAGAAGACCAGAGGCCATGTTTTTCCCGAATAGCTTCCCTTTCTGCATCTTGGAAAAGATCTTGATAATGCACGTCCGGCGGATAACTTGACGCGCGAGCAAAACCTTCGCGCACCAAATACTCATTTACAAAAATTCCGCCGATAAAAACATATCGGAGAAGTCGCCCATACTTATCCGTCTCGGAAATGTCGCGCTCCAATCGAACCATCTTTCCCTCGACAAGCTCCTTGTTCTTCGCACTCGCCTCTTTCCCGAAACATTGGACACCGCGACGCGGATCAACCGACTCAGGAGCGTTAATGCCGATATACCGAACTTTCTCGCCGCTCGACAACTCGATCGTATCCCCATCGACAACGCGCGAGACAAGGACTTCCGGCTCTCGGATCCGCGAATCCACTGCAGCATCTTGAAACAACAAAGAAAGTGCCGCCGCAATGAAAAAAATCGCCAAACTTACAAACGCGGAAATTTTCTTCCGATTCACCAAGAGATGTTTCATAGCAAAAGCCGGAGAACTATTTTTTCCATTGTAAGTCGCTTCGAGAGCCATGGGAATATCGCTGAAGGTTTCGGAATCGGAAACAGTATTCGTTGCGCCACAAAAAGTTGTGCACCAGTGAAAATTCGTGGTACAGTGATCCGAAACGCCGAAAACCGGCGTTTCAGAACAGTACCTTAAAACCAACCTGGAGATCTCACATGGCCAGTTCCCTCGCACTCTCCCAAAGAGAATCAATCCCAGATTTATTCTTCCAGCGTAAATTCTGGATACCTATGCTCTCTCTATTGTTGATGAGCCTCCTTTGGTTGGCTGTCACATCTCACGGGAGAAAGGCCATCGAACCGGAACGGTTCTACACCATCCAAATGAATCATCTGGACACCGCGGAAAATCTCCTGAAAGATTTCCGGTTGACCAGCCCGATCATTAGGGAAATCAACCATCCCGAAGAAAATGCCTTCTTGGAAAAACCGATTCAAATAAAAGTTGTCTCCGCAGAAAAATACACGAAGACAATTCGGGTGGGAACGCAGTCAACAACCGTCATTGACCTAGAGAAAGCGCGCGATTTCTTTGAGCGGGATGGACTGCGGTTCTCAACATTTCCAGAAGTTCTTCGACTCCTTCGAGAACAAGGTCTCTCTATCGGCAACAGCGTCATTGCTGCAGGATCGACAATACCCGTAACCACAAATTCCGGGCAACAGCACATGATTGCACCAGTCGTAACATCCAACCCAGGAGGACACACCGCAGGTATCGTCGGAACCGGGATAATGGGTCTTTTGAACCCAAGCAATGCCTTTATCGCCGTAACCAAGGAGAATATTGCCGTCCAGCAAGATAAATAATGTTCAGCCATTTCGGGAACGCATCGCCGTTCCCCTTTTTTATTCCCCGAGCTGGTACCTTGCGAAAAAACAAGAGGCAATACCGCCCTACGCCGCTGCTTCCTGAGAGGCATCCGAACCAAAAACGCCGACGCGCTTCCACTTCTGCCACGAAACGCCGCGGCCGCGCGCAATACGCGAGAGACTCCGAAGCAGCGCTTGATATTCGACTACGTCAATGAAAAGAAATATAAGCCACGCGAACGGAACAATCGGCAAAAGACGGAAAACGTCGCGCTTCCGGACATCCGTCGCAATTTGCAGAAGCACGACGAAGGAGAACACGAGATTGTATGCGACAAACGGCATCCACTGACCGGACATGACGATGAGCGAAATCGATATCGCCAAGAACGCCCACTGGAAGAATAGCATCACCTCCGAAAGGAGCGCGACCGGAAGCGTCACGAGAGTCAGGAATCGACGATGCTCGCGGCGAAAACTAAAAAACAGTCGGCGGTATTTCCAAAATGTGAGAAATCTACCGTACTTCCAGCGAAGCCGCTGGCGGCAAAGCCCGAAAAAATCGGACGGTCCCTCAGTGTATACAAGCGAGCGAGGCGCGTATCCCACGCGAAATCCCGCCGCCTGTATGCGCGTCGACATCTCAATATCCTCGGTAATATTGTGTTCATCAAACAATCCAACCTCATCGAATACGCTTCGCCGATATGCCGCCGCAGCGCCGCCGACAATATACACCGATTCAAGCAATGCATCCGCCTGTTTGAAATAGAATCCGTATAAGTACTCCATGAGTTGGAAAACTCCGATAGCTTGTTTTCGGTTCCCGATCCTCACATTGCCGGCAACTGACATGGTTTTCGGATCCGCGAACGGCTCGATGATACGCGATACCGTGTCAGGCAAAACCGCGCTATCGGCGTCGATCGTGACCACAAACTCTCCGCTCGCAGCGCGGATACCAGCATTCACAGCACGCGCTTTACCGCCGTTTCTCTCCATAGAGATATATCGAAGCGATATTCTGGAATCGGAATTCACAGCATTCCACCCGGCAAGAAAATCCCGCATGGCGAAATCAGTCCCGTCGGTAGATCCGTCATTTACTACGATAATCTCGATCGGACGGTGTTTGCTGAGACGTAGCGACCGAACCGTCGACAAGACGCCAACCTCTTCATTCCATGCCGGCACGATGACAGACACTGTTGACCGACGAAGACGAGCGAGGTCTGCCGAGCGGTAGCAGCGCGCGACAAACGGATGCCAAGGCGCGACAAGAAGCTGCAGCGTAAATTTCGAAAGCGCCGGGAGAAAGAGTAGAAACATGAAAATCTGAGCCCATAAAAAAAGATTGTCGCCGCGATAAGAAAAGTGAGCGTACAGAAGAAGCCAAAATCCGGCAATGACAGCATAAAGAACAACGAATGCCCAAGATGTGACGGTCGAACCAAAATATTCGACTTTTCTAAGAGTTTCGCAGATCCTGCCAATACCATTTATCAGAGACTTTCCCATACACTCTAAAAATTCAAGAAGTAGAGAGATACCGCATAGAGAGCAAACTCACAGCAAAAGATATTCTATACAGAAATTATTGTTTTGTCAATATAAATAAACATTTCGTGCTGAGCGCAGCAAAACTTGCCTTCAAGATCGCGCCCCCGAATCTGCAGGAATCAAAAGATGGAGATTGAGGCAATCTCCATCTTTCTCGAAAACGCCAGATACGATGTGCTAAAGCCCCTCTGCAATCCTACCCGAAGGTAAAAGCGTAGAGTTCCACATTATCATCGAGGAACTCCAACTTCAAAATATGATGCCCCGATTCGGGAAGGCGAATCAACCGATATAGTCGATCCCCGTGAATCGTAACTATTCCATCATGAACATCTGCACCAGAATACTGAGACTGGTTATCGACACTCACCCGAACCTGCGCCGCCGCGCCGTTCCGAGACCGCATCACGAGAAATACTTCCTTGGATTCGAAATCGAGTTGAAGTGCAGCGCCTCGACTCGGATGAGCGTATTCGCTCGTCACGGTCCATTCGCCTGAATAGGCCACGCTGTTCTTCGGAAGACGCTCCGGGGATGCGTAAAGAGTCGCCTGATCCCGGACGATTCTTTCCGGAGAAGAGAACC
Organism: uncultured Bdellovibrionales bacterium; assembly: GCA_964515255.1. Taxonomy (GTDB): domain Bacteria; phylum Patescibacteriota; class Minisyncoccia; order Moranbacterales; family UBA1568. The sequence continues at coordinate 22,423 of CAZETL010000004.1, forward strand.
TCTCCAAGCGTCCGTACCCGAGATATGTCTCGGGAGTCCGCACATCGAGCGTGTACTCCGGATTGTCGACGTCCTGGCCAACATCTTTCGCTCCAGCTTCAGCCAAGAGATACTGGATCACCCGTTCGCTCTCATCGTAAGCTCCCTCGCCAAAATGGGTAAAGCGGATATATCCGTCCCTATCAATGAAATATTTTGCCGGCCAGTAGTGGTTGTCGTAAGCCCGCCACGTCGCAAAATTATTATCCTGCATCACTGGGTATTTCAAACCGAAATCGGCAATAGCTTCCCTTACATTTGCTTCATCTTTCTCGAACTCGAATTCCGGCGCGTGCACACCGATAATAACCAACCCCTTATCCGCATACTTCTCGTTCCATCGTTTCAGATAAGGCAGCGTTCTCTGACAGTTGATGCACGAATAAGTCCAGAAATCGACGATGACAACTTTCCCTCGCAGGCCACTGAGAGTAAGCGGTTTACTATTAATCCAAGCTCCTCCGGAAATAAGCTCAGGCGCAACCGATCGACGCGACAAGAAATCCGTCGGCTTGCCAATAAGGTTTGATTCCGGATCCTTCCCGCTCAGGCGAGCCAACTCTTCGCGAATAGAATCTCTCTCTTCGAATCTGGTAAGTCCGATTCCATATCGTGGAAAAGTGTTCACAATATACGTTTGAAATCTCCTATCAAGATTCACGGAAAGGGCAACGGCAATCAGGACCATAACAATTCCAAATCCCCTCTGAATACGCGCCGTATTCCGCAAAAGCCATGGAACGCGATGGAGCAACTCCCTTCCTCCCCATATGATGAGAAGCATCGGAATGGCTGTCCCACTCGCGTAAGCAAGCGTAATAAAGAAAGCGACTAGCGTCACGCTCCCGGTAAGCGCAAGGGAGATAACCGAAGCGAGAATCGGCCCCACGCACGGAGTCCATAAAAGCCCAAGCGACAGCCCGACAAAAAATCCCGAACCAAAACCGCTTCGACCGGAGAAACGAGGAACAAGTCCCGAAAATCTCGAAAAAAGCTGCTCCAAAAATATCTGGAATCGCGGCACGAGAAGAGAGATGCCGAAAAGTCCGACCACCGCTATAGCCACCAATCGCAGAGAGTCGGCGGCAATCCCGAGAAGCGAAACGATACTCGAAAGAAAAAGCGTAAAAAGCGTAAAGCTCGCAATAAACCCGACTACTACACCAATTGGCCGGGATTTTCCGACACTCTCCCCGCCCAAACTTGAAGAAAGAATGAGCGGGAGAACCGGGAGAATGCAGGGCGAAAGCACCGTTACGACACCCGCAAGAAATGCGAAGAAAATAAGAAGAGACATATCACTTGATATTTTTTACAAGCTCTGAAATTTTTCCGCCATTCCACTTAGTAATCGCTGCGCCATCACCGTCAATCTGGACGAAGCTGTGCTGATAGGTCACCCCGTACCGAACTGCCAAATCTTTTTCTGCTTGATCAGTATCCGAATCATTGTAGTTCACGCGAACAATGGTAACTCCGCTCGGAATCTGATCCGTGTGTTCGCGGAAATCCGCATTGGCCGCTCCGCAAAACGGACACCAGTTTGCATAGAAGAAAAGAATCCGTTTGGAGCTTTTACTCCCTTCCAATACATCGGGCCCGTATTCCACGTACGCCCCCTTCGGCATCATCGCAGCTTGTTCCGCTTCGTCCCCTTCCATTTCAGGCTCCTCCGCCTGTTCCATGGCAACACCTTTCTCTTTCGCCATCTTCGGCGCGTTACCCACTCGACCAGAGAACCACCAAATTCCACCGATAATGGCGACGCCACCGGCAGCAATCACAAGAAACTTATTCATAAAATTCCCATAAAATGATTAAAACTTTTCAAACTCGAAAGAGACCGAATCAGCCTAGCGCCATCGGCCCGCATACCAACGACCAGTAATCTTAGCAAGAACCATTGCGGCCAAGGTGGCGGGAAGCCAAAGATCAATCGATTGGGTGAACGACTGCAAAACCGTGCCGACAAGGAGCAAGCTTCCGGCTATCGTGGAAGCAAGTCTCGAGCCGATATACCGATGCAGTCGTTCCCGTTCATCCTCGACGTTTTCCCTCCAGAGAAACATCGCAAATATCGAAAAACAGGCAACAATGAGCCCGAGAAGCGTCATATGAAACGAGTCAGTCATCCAAAAACCAAGTGGATTGACAAACCACACAAGCAAAGCCACCAACACTAACGCCACGGAAGTCTCCGAGAAAATCTTGGACAAAAATTTCATATCTTTATCTTAAAAATCTTCTCCACTGGAACTTTGAAAAATTGCGAAATCTTGAGCGCAAGCAAAACAGATGGAACATAATTTCCTTTCTCGAGAGCAATAATCGTTTGGCGAGTCACCCCAACCGCACCGGCCAAAATTTCCTGAGTACATCCCTTTTGCTTCCGAAATAGTTCTATGGAATTTCGAACCGTTGCAGCCATAGCAAAGGTAAAGTTTACTTTACATTCCGATTATACAAAGGATGCACACGACGTCAAGTCGGCTTTACATAACAATCGCTGCAAAACAAAAAAACGCCCAGACGAAATCGATCTTTCTATCGCCAGCGAGAAGCGATGAACCAAGCAAGAATTCCACCGGCAAAGAAAAAGAGCGTCATACTCAGCGCAGAAATTTTTTCCATTCGAATCTTCACCTCCCACCGAATGCTCCGATGACCAATAACCTGCCAAGATCGTCTTCTCAGCTCGAGCTGAGAACGCTACTGTGTTTCGTCGAGAACTACAAACTTTCGATCCTGCCAAGAGAGGGATTTTCTTGAAAATGGATAAAACAGTTTAAGTTCTTGGGGATAATTCTCCGATTTCTCCGAAAAAAGGTCGTGAGTAAGGTGCAGAAGAGTGCAAACCAAAAGAAGCACTCCAAGGTAGACTGAGAAAAGAGAGCAAATTCCGCCAAGGAGCATGTACAAGAACGGAAAATGCACAAACCAATGCGTTGCCAAATTTCTCTGTTTTCGCAATAAAACATACGGGACAAAATCAATATCCGGCAGTAAAGAAAAAAGCAGCGCGAGAAAAAGGTAACTGAGCCGAAAAGGCTCCTCAAAGAAAAGAGAGATCCCTACGTAGGAAAAAATGCCAATACAAAGATCGTAAATCATATTTCCCGCGTACCTATTCTGACTCCACCCCAATAACAAGGGCCGCATCCAACAAAACTTCCCATTCGCTAAAATAGAAATAGACTCTAGTCTCCACAAGATCCTTCCATACTTTTGAACATCCTTAACTGATCCCTCCACCGAGGCATCGCGCCCACATGGCTTCCCTGGACTTCACTCGTCCGAAATCCAAAAAGAAAGCCTAAGCAAAACATCATGCTAGCGAATCGCTGCCAGAAAAACCTCGAGAGCAACTTTTCAAACTTTCTTCCCCACAGAAGGAAAAAGCCAGGGTTTGAACATTCTCGTCACAGCCGGCATGACGCAATAGGTCATAAGAACGACGAGGACAGTCGTGAGGACAAGACCTCTGAGGGGGATAGGTGCGCCGGGAATAATGCTCGCAATAAGAGGGTTTAAGAAAAGCGACAATGGATAGATCGCAGCGATCGTCACTATTGCCATCTTGTATCGTGGCGGCGTAAAAACAGGGGCATTCGGAAGCGTAAACCAATATTCAAGCCCGGTAATTTGTCGCACGCGCGGCGCTCCCTCAGTCATTCGCTCCACCTTTGCAAGCCATTCAGCCCTAATAGCAGAGGTTTCCCATGCGCGAAGATGAAGCGCGGTGTCGAAGCGAAATACGAGCACATACTCATCGCCGCCCGTGTCGGCAGGAGAAAGAAGCGTCATGCCCTCATGTCCCTCAAACTTAGCGGCCTCCGCGACGACGCCATCGACCCACTCTTCAAAGTCGGATTCAAAACCAGGCCTAATGCGCCTTGATACCACTACCGTGACAGCCGGACTCTCGCTTTTGTTACCGCGAGACTGCATATGTATTACCGTCTTACGACAGGATTTTTGGTAAGCGATTTCGGACGGAGTTCGACAGAGCCCATATTGTTGTCCGCAGGCCGTTCGCCGAGATAGAGTTTGCTGCCGTCCAACTTTACGAGATCGTATTCCATACCGTACTCTCCAACCGGCCTAAAGAACATGCATCCCGTCTGACTCACATCCTGAGAATCGCCAATCTTCCAATTTCCGTGGCCAGACTTCGACTCGTTGAACATCGCGACGAGCGGCTCGATAAAAGGCGTCATGGTAACCTTCTCGAAACTGAAATCAGCCTCCACTGCTTCCGTTGCGGCAATCGATTCTTTCCCCAACGAGTACTTCCCTTCAACGGTTGCTTCAAAAAGCTTTACGGATTGCGCGGGATCCCCGTACGCAGTCAAAAGAAGCTTCCAGTTTGAGCCGCTAAAAGTAAAATCCCGAATAAGGTACGCCATTGATCCATCGGGATTTTGCAAAGGCTCCGCGCTTGGACTGACGAATCGACCCTCGAGCATTTGTTGTGATATTTGCGTCATACATCCTAAGTTATATATCTTAAAACTACCGATGTATTAGTATACATCACTCTACGAATAGAAGATATATCCACATATCGATAAACATCTTCTCGTTGTAGAAATTTTTCCATTCAGAATCAGCTTCATTTTCAACGGAGACATTCTTACTCCGCAATTCATCACATGTGGCATGTCAATTCGAATTCCATCCTAGGTAACGAAAAATATGGCTTTTATCTTTATTAGCCATATTTTAACTGCTCCGCCTGCTGAACAGTATTAGAACCTCTATACAGGAGGATAAGGAGTCAAAGTTTTACTACTTCGGACTGAAGAAGTTTATGGAACAAGGTGCGTAGAGTTTACCCCATCACACTCTACACTATTCTTTCTCAAGCTCAGCATATCGAGCAATTTCTTCGTGGAGTGAAGAGACAGATTCCATCTCGGAAAACTCTTTCGGCTCAATCCAAGCGTATTCGCTATGTTCGTCGCTCAACACCACCTCTCCGCCAAGATAATCACAAAGAAATGTGATACCAACTTTGAACTCTCCTGTATCTTTTCTGAAGGTAAAGACATTGAACGGGCTACTGACACTGACCGCGAGTCCAGTCTCTTCAGAAATTTCCCTGGAAAGAGCTTTTTGTGGCGATTCTTCTTTATCCATCCCGCCACCTACTGTCTCCCAGACACCTGGTTTGTGGTCATCCTTGTCGCTTCGCTTCAAGACGAGAATTTTCCCATCCTCCCGCCTGATAATGCCCTTCACCGCAAGATAATATTGCATAATTTTGATACCTAGATAGCTTCAATAAACCTAACTCAGCAAATCAAGAAATTGTGAGTTGTAGTAAATTTTCGCTTTTTTGTGCTTGAAACTCTCAAGGAATTTTTCAGCTATGAGGAGGTTCAAATATTTAGCCGACGTATTGTGGTGCACGCCAACTTTTTTCGACAACTGTTCCTGATTGTAGAACGGATTGGCAAAAAGAAATTCTACCAAGTCTGCAGAATAAATCTTTGGCAATTTTTCTTTGATAGACTTCTTGTATTGTTCCTGTAAATCCCTGATTTTCTTGACCGTGATATGAGTCTCCGCAGCTTGGGATTCAACGGCATTCAGGATAAACAATATCCAGTCTTTCCAGTTCTCTTGACTTGTTACTTCTCTTAGTAATCGGTAGTATTCTGAGCGATTCTTGTTGATATATCCACTGATAAAAAGTATGGGAAGTTCCATTTTCTTAGCAAGAATAAGATAGAGAACCATCAATATTCTCCCCGTGCGACCATTGCCATCATAGAATGGATGAATGGCTTCAAACTGATAATGCATGATGAACGCATCAACAAGTGGACTG
>CAZETL010000005.1:0-27899 GCA_964515255.1 uncultured Bdellovibrionales bacterium
TCCGATATATCAAGAAGCGAGAAATTGAACGCAGCAATCGTCCCAATAACAAATAATGTAAGAAATAGAACAGTCCCGCCAACTTCTCCGGCAAGCACGCTAAAGGCGTATGCAAGCCCGTAGCCGACGAGGCCGCCGCCGCCGCCTTCACTCGCAATTTTTCCGAGATCCCCCCCAAGAAACGAATGAAAAAGACCGAGGAGGCTCGCGAATGCAAGACCGAGACCGCCAAGCTTGACAGCATCCGACCATGAACTCGTCCGGCGACGAAAGAGGAACACTCCGGAAATAAAAAGGATGAATGGGAACACCCACTTTCCCCACCCAAGAAGCCTCCCAGACGCGCGATCGAGAAAAATTCCAATAACTCCGGCGCTCTCGAAAAACCCGAGCGCAAAAAGCACTCCCACCGCAAAAAGAAGCAGCGCCGCAATACTTCGCTTCACATCGCTGTGGAGAATACTCGGGGATGTCTCCTCCGTCCCGGCATCCTCCTCGCCAACCACGCGCAAAATCTTTCCCTCATTCTTCTTTTTTCTTCCCATATGCGGAAATTATACCACATCCCTCCTGTCCAAAAGAAAAACCCCGAAATCCTTTTCGGGGTTACAATAATACTTTTCCTGCATTTGCAAGACTCTTGAGAAGCATTCATGCGGCGAGAGGAACCCTGTAGGAAACAACGCTAACCTCTGGCGCCACAGGCAAAGAGAGTCTCCCCTTTGGGTTTTCATCTTCCGGAAGTCTCACCTCCTGAACCCCCCCTCTCTGCCGTTCAACAATCTCTCCTGAGGTCAACATTTCCCTCAAGACCTTACCAAACAAATTCCGAACCAAGGAGGGAACCTGATCCACCCGTAACAACGCATCAAGAATATCGACAGGCGCCATCCATGTAACTCCAGGCACCCCAAGAATACCGAGAATTCCTTCCCTTAACGCGTCCTCATCATTAGGAATTGCCGCCACTCGCTTCATTGTTCGCTTCATTGTGCACCTCCTCTTTTTGGATAAAGTCGAGCCATCGGAAACAGGCATCCCGATGGAAACAACACCCCAGATACTTCTCCCCCCTTCGAGTCATCAAAAGCTCACCTTGTTCGGCGAATACCACTAAACGGTTCCGCACAAGCCAGCGTTCAATCTCCAATATCAACTTGGGATCTACTAGGACAGCTGGAAAGTCTGATGTGTCCAGAACACCCCGTTGTAGCTCATCGGAACACTGGAGCTCCGCTCCAGTGCAATTCCGCACATTATCCCTGTAGATAATAATCAACAGAAAAAAACAAAGCGCGCCATACCTCCATGCCCTCAGAATAAATTCCTCCCTCATCGACAGGCTCCCGGAATCCACGATAACCACTCCTCTTATTGTTAAGGAAACGCCCTTATTATGCGCTTACTCAAGCGCGTGTCAATACGCAAAAAGGAGCCCTTCAACGGACTCCTATTTTGCGCATTTGTGCAACAGAAACTTCACAAAAGCCGTCGCATCAGGCCTTTGGAAGCGCTGATCCATCTCTTCGGCCGGCAAATCCCGTTCCTGCCGGGATCAATCGTCCGATGATAACGTTTTCTTTGAGACCTCGAAGCTTGTCCGCCCGACCTGTCACAGCCGCATTGATCAATACTCGGGCCGTCTCCTGGAAAGACGCTGACGACAGGAATGACTCCGTCGAAAGGGCCACCTTTGTAATTCCCAAAAGAAGCGGCTCGCCAACCGCGAGTTTTCCACCAGCCGCCGCAACTTCTTCATTCGCCTCTTCAAACTGGTCTTTTTCGATGATATCTCCCGGTAATACATCCGCATCTCCCGAGTCAAGCACTCGAACACGGGAAAGCATCTGACGAATGATAACTTCGATATGCTTGTCATTTATACCCTCTCCCTGCGAAGCATAAATCTCCTGGATCTCCCGAAGGATATACCGATGCAACGCCTCGCGACCCATGATCTCGAAAAGTTTCCGGAGATCAAGCGTACCATCGACGAAGGGGGTTCCCTTGGCAATCATATCGCCCTTTGCAATGCGAAGCGAGCTTCCAGTCGGAACAAGATACTCCTTGATCTCTCCTTCGAGAGTTTCCACCTTAATAGACATCGTCTTTGAACTCTCGTTCAAGATAGACAATATCTTCCCATCTACGTCAGAAATAACAGCCTCTCCCTTTGGTTGGCGAGCTTCAAATATTTCCTGAACGCGCGGGAGCCCCTGCGTGATATCAGATCCCGCGACGCCTCCGATGTGGAAAGTGCGCATGGTAAGCTGAGTGCCCGGCTCCCCGATTGCCTGCGCCGCGACAATCCCGACCGCCTGGCCTTCCTGGACGAGAGCAGCCCGGCCAAGGTCGACGCCATAGCACTTCTGGCACACGCCTCGACGAGTCCGACACGTCACGACACTCCGGATGCGCACCCGATCGATACCGATCCTCTCGACTTCCTGGGCAGCTTTCTTTCCGATCAGTTCTCCTGCCTCCGTCAATACTGTCTTTCCTTCGCCCTTTATTTTCTCCATCGACACCCGACCTTCGATGCGAGATGCGAACGAAATGCCAGCTTTGTCACTGTCTTCACGATACAAGTAGGCCCCCTCTCCATCTCCACAGTCCGATTCCCTCACGATAACGTCTTGCGACACATCGACAAGTCGGCGAGTAAGATATCCAGCGGTCGCCGTTCGGAGAGCAGTGTCCGCCATACCCTTTCGAGCCCCGTGCGTTGAAATAAAGTATTCCAGAACGTTGAACCCCTCCTTAAAGGAACTCTTTACCGGGAGTTCTATCGTTTCGCCGGTCGGACCCGCCATGAGACCCTTCATGCCAGTCATCTGCACAACGACTGATTCAGTGCCTCGAGCCTTTGAATAAATCATCGAGTACACCGGACCTTCTTTGTCTATCGATGCGCGAACAAGTTCGGTAATCTTATTCTTCGCGGCATTCCAGATTTCTATGACGCGATTCCTCCGCTCCTCATTGGTGAGGAGACCCATGAGGAACTGCTCCTTCACTTCCGACACCTCCCGTTCGGCCGATTCGATAACGACATTCTTCTCGGTTGGAACTACAAGATCATCCATTCCCCAGCTAATTCCCGATCTGGAAACAGCTCGAAATCCAAGATCCTTTATTCGATCCGCAAATCTCGCCGCCTCGTCGCCTCCAGAAAGGGTCAGGACTTGAGACATGAGAACCTTGAGATCTTTCTTTGTCATCTCAGCGTTCACAAACCGAAGCGATTCCGGAAGAATATCATTCAAAAGAATTCGTCCGATCGATGTTTCAATTATCTCATTCTTCCAAAGAAGCTTCACACTTGCGTTTGCGTCAACAAGACCAGCGTCATGCAAATAAATTGCCTCATCCATCGAACCGACAGTTTTTCCTTCTCCCTTTGCTCCATTCTTAATGTGAGTGAGATAATAGATGCCAAGCACCATATCAAGCGACGGACTCACCACTGGATCTCCAGAAGCAGGCTTAAGCAAATTTTTCGCAGAGAGCATGAGGTTAGCGCTTTCTTCCCGGGATTCATCCGTAAGCGGAACATGAACCGCCATCTGATCCCCGTCGAAGTCCGCGTTAAACGCCGAGCATACAAGCGGATGAAGCTGGATTGCTTTTCCTTCGATAAGGACGGGCTGAAACGCCTGAATGGAGAGACGGTGCAATGTTGGCGCGCGATTCAAAAGCACATAGTGTCGCTCGATAATTTCATCGAGAATCTCGTATGCCTCCTCGGCTTCAGCGTCAACCATCCGGCCGGCCGTTCGAACATTGTGAGCATACTCCTTCTCAATCATCTTGTGGATGATAAACGGCTTGAAGAGTTCGAGGGCCATTTTCTTTGGCAAACCAGCCTGATAAAGCTTCAATTGCGGACCAACTACAATGACAGACCGTCCTGAATAATCAACTCTTTTCCCAAGCAAGTTCTGTCGGAATCGACCCTGTTTGCCCTTCAAAGCATCCGCGAGCGAGCGAAGAGGACGACGCTGTCCAGTCGATGCCGCCGTCGATGCTTGACCCCGACGAGCACTGTTGTCAAACAAAGCATCAACCGCTTCCTGCAACATTCGCTTCTCATTCCTCGTAATCACTTCGGGCGCGTTTATGGAGAGGAGCTTTCGAAGACGATTATTTCGATTGATAATCCGACGGTAGAGATCATTGAGATCGGACGTTGCAAACCGACCACCATCGAGAGCAACCATCGGACGGAGGTCCGGAGGAATCACTGGGATTGCCGTCGGAAGCATCCACTCAAGGCGAAGATTCGCCTTCTTGAAACCCTGGAACAATTTCAATCTCTGCAGCGTTTTCTTCTCATCGTTTGCCGCTCCATTTACTTCCATTTCAATTTTGAGCTTCTCGATCATGTCGTCGATATCGATATGCTCCAGCACTTTTCGGATAGCTTCCGCTCCGATTCCAGCCGTAAATATTTGCCCGAATCTCGTCGAGAGGTTGAAATACTCAACCTCTGAAAGAATGCGGTGGAGTTCAATGCTTTTGATTTCTTCTTTCGCCGTCCGGTACTGATCTCGCAGCGAATCGAGATTCTTTTCCACGTGATCAGTCGATCCCGAATCATCCTTCGCCTCGCCCTGCTTCGACTTGTATTCGCGTTCAAGTTGAGACAATGTTTGCTCGCGGGCGACCTCGTTGACCGAGGTAATGATGTACGAGGAAAAATAAACCACTTTCTCGGCTTCCTGCGGCGACAAACCAAGTGCCAAACCAATTTTCGACGGCACGCCCCGCAAAAACCAGATATGCGAAACGGGAGCCGAAAGCTTGATATGTCCCATCCGCTCCCGCCGCACCACAGAGCGAGTCACCTCAACTCCGCATTTGTCGCAGACAATCCCCTTGTACCGGACCCGTTTGTATTTTCCGCAATAACACTCCCAATCCTTTGAAGGACCGAAAATCTTTTCACAGAAAAGCCCGTCAAGTTCGTAACGCTGAGTGCGATAATTGATAGTCTCCGGCTTCGTCACTTCTCCACTTGACCAATCGAGAATCTGATCCGGAGAAGCAAGCGTAAGCCGAACGCTTTCGAAGTCGCTCACCTTTGGTATGCCGGTTTCTTCAAACATAGAGTAGGAGAATTAGAGGGGTAAGAGTGAGGCGCTGAAAAATCTCAGCCACTCCCCAAAACGACTTATGAAGCGTTATCGTCATCGGATGAAGACTCTTCTCTCATTGGTCGCGCTCCAACCAAATCGACATTGAGACAAAGTCCCTTGAGTTCATTCACAAGCACATGGAAAGAGGCTGGGATATTCGGGCTCTTTATCGCCTCGCCCTTTATGATTGACTCATACGCTTTCGATCGTCCCAAGACATCGTCCGACTTAATCGTAAGCATTTCCTGCAATGTATGCGCCGCGCCATATCCCTCAAGCGCCCATACCTCCATTTCCCCAAACCGCTGCCCGCCAAACTGAGCCTTTCCTCCAAGCGGCTGCTGCGTAATAAGCGAGTACGGTCCAATCGATCGCATGTGCAGCTTGTCATCAATCAAGTGATTGAGTTTCATCACATACATCACGCCGACCGTTGACTCATTGTCGAAATATTCTCCGGATTTTCCATCGCGCAGACGAACCTTGCCATTTTCCGGAAGACCAGCCTTTCGGAGTTCAGCCTTAATGTCCGTTTCCGTTGCACCATCAAGCGCGGGCGTCGCCACAGTGTACCCGAGTTTTTTCGCAGCCCACCCCAGATGAGTTTCCAATATCTGTCCGATGTTCATTCGACTTGCTACGCCAAGCGGATTCAATATCATGTCGACCGGCGTTCCATCCTCGAGATACGGCATGTCTTCAACCGGAGCAATCCGCGAAACAACACCCTTGTTCCCATGTCGACCGGCAAACTTGTCCCCGACAGACACCTTCCGAAGCTGAGCAACCGATACCTGCACCTGCTGAAACACTCCCATCGGCAATTTATCGCCCTGTTCTCGCGAAAATATTTTCACATCCACCACCTTCCCGCGTTCTCCATGCGGGAGATACAAGGAAGAATCTTTTACATCGCGGGATTTCTCTCCGAAGATAACCCTCAAGAGACGCTCTTCCGCTGTAAGATCCCCCTCGCCTTTTGGGGAAATTTTCCCGACGAGAATATCTCCCGAAGAAACTTCCGCCCCAATGCGAATAATTCCGTCCTCGTCCAAGTTCTTCAATCGATCCTCGCCGATATTGGGAATATCCCGCGTCACAACTTCCGGTCCAAGCTTCGTATCCCGCACATCGAGAGAGAAATCTTCGATGTGAATCGAGCTGTAGCGGTCATCATGGAGAAGTCGTTCCGACATGATGATGGCGTCTTCGAAATTGTAACCCTGCCACGGCACGAAAGCGACCACGACATTCTGTCCGAGAGCAAGCTCTCCATAAGCAGTCGATGCGCCGTCCGCAATAAGGGCGCCCTTCTCAAGCTTTTGCCCCTTCACAACCCGAGGCACCTGATTCATGCTGGTGAAATTGTTCGATTTTGCAAAACTCTTCAGAGAATACACGCGATCAAAATGCGGCTTTCGCGAGCCGGCCGGCGCCAGCTCACGCACGACCACATGATTCGCATCGACTTCAATGACTTCCCCGGCGTGATCAGCAAGACGCACTTGCCCTGAATCGGCAGCCGCCTTATCTTCAATACCCGTCCCGACAAGCGGCGCCTCGGGCGTAATGCAAGAGACGGCTTGTCGCTGCATATTTGAACCCATGAGAGCGCGGTTCGCATCGTCATGTTCAAGGAATGGAATAAGCGAAGTCGCTACCGAAATACACTGTTTCACCGAGACGTCGATATAGTCGAGACGCTCTGCCTCAATCATCTCCGGATGTCCGTTTACGCGCGCTTCAACGAGCGGTTCCGTGATGTTGTGGTATTCATCTGTCTCGACGCCAGCATGTGCAATGACCTTCCGATCCTCGACAATGGCATTGAGATAATCGATAACCAGGGTTACAAACGGCTTCACGCGGACTGTTCCCCCCTTTCGTTCCTTCGCGATCCGCTCAGCAAGATCCCCGTCAACCACAGTTCCTACTTCGGCTCCGGAAACCGCTTCATTCAAAATTCTGTGAACCAGTGAATCCGATTCAGCTGGAACATCCTTCTGAATCCGAAGATACGGTGTCTCCAAAAAGCCGTATTCGTTCACGCGAGCATATGTCGCCATGTGCCCGACAAGGCCAATGTTTGGACCTTCCGGGGTTTCCACCGGACAGATGCGTCCATAGTGAGACGAGTGCACATCGCGCACCTCAAAACTCGCTCGCTCGCGAGTCAATCCGCCCGGACCCATAGCAGAAAGTCGTCGCTTGTGTTCAAGCTCCGCAAGCGGATTCACCTGATCCATAAACTGCGAGAGCTGCGAACTCGAGAAGAACTCTTTCACCGCAGCAGCAACCGGCCGCGGATTGATAAGTTGCCCAGGAACCACCGTTTCCACATCGCAGGTCGACATGCGGTCTTTAATGTTTCGCACCATGCGGTAGAGCCCGACGCGGAGTTTATTTTGAATAAGTTCGCCGACAGCTCGAACTCGTCGATTTCCAAGATGATCAATATCGTCGGGACGAGCCTCTGGATCATTATTGAGTCGAATGATTTCTTTGATAATAAGCACCAAGTCCTCCACATTAAGGACGCGATTCACTTCAAGGTCTTCGCGATCAATTTCCAACCGTTGGTTCAATCGGTAACGACCAACGCTTCCAAAATCATATCGTTCGTAATTGAAAAACATCGAGTCAATCATCTGCTTCGCATTTTCTTCAGTCGCAAGATCGCCCGGACGAAGACGCTTGTATACTTCTTTATACCCCTCGCCGCGAGTACGCGAGGTGTCCTTGGAAAGAGTCTCTTCGATAAATCGAGTTTCTCCCGTATCAACATCCGAAAAAAGCTCCCGAAGACCAGCGTCATCTCCACATCCGAAAGCCTTCAAGAGAGAAGAGACTGGGACTTTCCGTTTCCGATCGATCTTTGCAGAGATAACCCCGTCTATATCGGTCTCAAGTTCCAGCCAAGCGCCGCGATTCGGAATAATTTTTGCCCCGAAGAGTTTCTTGCCTTTCTGATACGCAAGCGTAAAGAAAACTCCTGGGGAACGAATAAGCTGACTTACCACAACACGCTCGACGCCATTTATGATAAAAGTACCCCGATCGGTCATGATCGGAAATTCCCCAAGATAAATCTCTTGTTCTTTCACTTCTCCAGTCTTCTTGAAGAGAAGCGTCGCCTTCGCGCGAAGCGGAGCTTCGTAAGAGATATTCTTTGCTTTGGCAGTCGTCTCGTCGTATTTCGGCTCATCGAGGTAATACTCGCCAATGGAAAGCTCGAGGTCTCTATTTGTGAAGTCATGGATTGGATTCACCTCGTCAAGCAGTTCCCTAAACCCCTTGTCCCAGAACCATCGATACGAACTCGTTAAGACGTCGATCAAATTGGGAAGCGATACCATGATGCGCCGCTTAAAAAACTTTCTCGTGGAAAGCGAGGATCCTGATCGGAACGAGTCCCGAATCTTTAAGACTTTCTCTTGGCTCTTGGTCATAGAGGGACGCTCACCGAAACCAACAACTCCCCGGAAACACAAAACTCCTCCGGGAATTGGGAGGCGATGAGAAAATTAGGAAGACTTATGATTCAGAAGACATTCGCGGCAGCAAAAGCGTGGACATTGCGCTAAGAAAACCGATGTCGTACCTCGCCGAAGCGAACGGGCTTGGGTATCAGTCCAAATTCATGCCACCCGAAACCAGAACACTATCGTCGGGAGATTATATATCAGTCAACGGAGAACTGTCAAATCCGAAAAAAAACCGGGAGGGAACCCTCCCGAAAAAACAGACAATCATGTAATTTCACCGTGCATCTTCTTCCCTTTCCGTCCTCCCTGCGGCAGCAGTAAGGACTGAATTAGGGGGGCACCCTCGGTATATATCCTTCAATAACCTCTCTCGATTTCCTCTCTCGCCAGAGGCCGCTCTCCGAGATCCCTTACTGAAATGTTTCTTATCGCCCCGATTGCATATTTTCACACGCGTTCTCCTCCGCAAGTCTGCAAACAAAATTAGATGGAACCAAAGAACAAAAAACTCATCTCAAGGAACGTTTGACAATAACAGGAAATGATATATCTGTCAATTACCCAGACTCTTGACCCGAACCCGAAAGAAATTCATTACTTCCCCGTCCAGGAATACCAGCGAATCGGGCCCGCCTCAAACGGGACCGAACTTCGAATGCGGAGCGTCCGAAACCGCCTCTCCGGATCAAACGCAGAATGACGCTCCGAATCTCCCTGATCGAACCCTATCAGACTTCCGAAACTCACCGGAACCATGTTCTCGACATTTCCGCTCCCGTCAACAAGTTGAACTTCAACTGTCGCTTCAGCGCCATCCTTCAATACCAGCTTCTGGATCCCGTCGCTCCCCCGTTTCCAATCAACCACGCCGGGAATCTGCACAAGAACCCGCTGGAAGCGCTTTGTCGGCACGAGCGGCGGATCAATGGAGATATTCCCCCACTCAGTGCCAACGCTAAACGAGGGAACGATTTCTTTTGTTTCGGAACCGAAGAAAATATTTGTCCGCCCAAAAAAAATTTCTGCAAGAAAAAACAAGGACGCACTCACAAAGAGAGCTGCAAGAGAGCCGAACAATATTTTGGTTTGTCTTTCGTGGAAGAAATTCGTAGGGAAAATTTCTAAAATTATGCGCCTCCAGTATACCACACGCGGACTTCCCGTACTCCATTCCAAAGAAGCGGAGAATTTTTCAGAATCATTCTTGGGTCGGATTTGCTGATGATGCAAGGGGGGCAAGATTCCACATACTTGCAACCGTCTCAGCGATGCGTCTCGAAGAATATCCGTCCGGAAGCTCCGAACAGACGCGGATACTAGCCACACTTTCCGGCAAAACATTCTTCCTCCTCAAGAGAGCATCTATCTCGGAAAGCAACTTCTCCGAGAGCTCCCTATTCGGGGTTATCAGCGATTTCTCGATTTCCACTTCATTATCCAGAAGAGAAATTATGGTTTCCTCTTCTCTCACATCAAGCACCAAGGCGTTCGACTTCGGCATAACTCGCAGAATCAAAGTTTTTTTCCATGAATCTCACCCCAATCAAAACCCCACGGATCAGTTTTCCGGCCCGAAGCGATATCGCTGTGCCCTAAAATATGTTTGATATCATAGCGACTCTTGATATCGGCAATGAGCTCCTGGAGCGACACGTACTGTTCGTCAGTCGGATTCCCGTCGGCCTTTCCGATAATTTCGATGCCGATCGAAAAATCATTTACGTTGTCCCGCCCGTCCTTCATTTGAGATTCGCCGGCATGATACGCGATATTTGTCTCCTTGACCAACCGATACACTGTTCCGTCCCGCGCGAGAAGATAGTGCGGCGATACGCCGTAGCTCTTGTAGATATCGATAATCTTCGAAACCGAAAATGGGTCGCCGCCGAGCGCGTTATACGTCGAATGAAGAACAATCGTGTCAATCTTCCGTTCGCTCTTTTTCGAAAATCCCCAGGAAACTAATTTGTCCAACACAGAGAAACTCTCTTCGCGAGCATCCGCGTTGTCGCGTAATTTCTCAGTTTTTTCAGAAGAAACCAGGTTTTCTTCCGCTGTCCCAGCGTTTTTATTATCGCCCGCCTGAGACAAATCAATGCTTTTTGCGGAGTCAATGCGATCCCCTTCTCGAGTTGATTGATTTCCAGATCCCGCTTCCCCATCTTCGTCTGTCTCTTGAGGGATATCATTCCCCGACTCGAGGCGTTCGACAAGCGCCTGTTTCTCATCATTCGACAGCTTCTCTGATTTCGAAACAACGGCGTCATCCCCCACAAATTCCTTCTTCGATGACATTGAATTCTTCCCAAAGAGAAAAAAACCGACCACACTTGTCAGAACGACAAATGCAATCAAGAGCCATGTCCACGGATTTTTGAGCAGCATTGGCATACGCCGTTAAGAATAGCAAAAACCTTCTCTTTAGAGAAGGTTTTTAAGAAGGACCGCAGGCTCTGTTATATCCACATTTGATCGTCACCGGATCCTTGGACAGAAGAGTCCGGGAGACGTTTCAGGCGAACCACTTCTCCCAAGTGCCACTGGATAAGTCTCTCTACGAGAGAACTATGCCAAGCGAAATACCACCGAAAAAATGGCGAGTGCCGAAATATGGGAGCAAAGGAATGCGGCAACGGAAGAATTTTTACGAAAATCCGACAAAGGAACATGAGAGCATCCTCCAAGTAAGCCCCTCTTCTTTCTCTCAATGAAATAACAACCCCAGCCACACAAATGCCGGAATCGCAAAAGACAAAGAACTCCTCTCAACTTATTTTTTTCTCCCCGTGAAAAACCCTATGATCGCCCCGATAATTGCACCGATACCAAGCGCGATGCCGGCAGATTTTTCCGGATTTTTTCTCACATATTCCCGCCCTTCCTCGACTTTTTCAGCGACAGCGTCTTTTGCATGCTCGGCTTTCTCGAGTATCGCCTTCTTTGCTTCATTTGCTCTCGCAGTCACTTCATCGATTGCACCGTCAATTTTCTCTTTCGAAGAATTCAAGAAGTCATTCATATGCAATCAGTTAATTGTAGAATCCGCTTATTTTGGCTACGATCTGCCATTACCGACGCGAAAAGGAGAAAAGGGCCGCTCCTACTGCAATGAAGAGAACTCCAACTACGATTGATCCCGTCGCCGTGCCAAGTCGAAGCGCCTCGACCAGCACTGTGCCGACTCCGAAAACAAGAAACCCAAACCCCAAAAAGAGAAACGTCACGCCGAGCACCAGGTTTCGGACAAATCGGATGACAAAAGATCTCACGTCATTCTCAATCGTCCCGGCAACCGCAAGCGCGCCGCCGACCACTTCCCTCGCATGGCGCAGCACAAGCCCGACGATCGTGGCAATCCAGGACGACTCAGAAGATCTTCCTTCTTTGCTTTCTTTTTCCGACGAACCGTCCGGGGCTTCCAGCATAATCACTCGGGTGGAAATTATCTCTATCGCCGAGTATATCACGATTCTTGACAAGACAAAAATAGATGCTACCATCACGCGCCACAGCAAGAACACGGTTAAATCCAGGAAATTCAGAATCAGAACACTGCCTATGCTCAGTCGACTACCATCCCTCTCGCTCGGAGGCATCCCCCTTCTCTTTTCCCTCGCGATTCTTCCTACATCAGCACTCGCCGCAACCCCCGACATCTTCATCTCCCAAGTCCAGATTGAAGGCGAGCAAACTTCCGATGATTTCGTTGCCATTCGGAATGACGAACATTGCGCCGTCGATCTCTCCGGATGGAAACTGAGGAAACGTACCGCTTCCGGATCAGAATCTTCCGTGCGCGTATTCGGAAACGGATCCATCCTGCCGCCGGGAGAAACCTTCATCTGGGCAAGTAGCACAGAAAATTTTGCCGACACTATAAAGGCAAACGAGCAGAGTTCGGCGACGCTTGCGCGGGACAATGCGATTGCACTCCTCGATGGAGACAGCGTCATTATTGATTCCATCGCCTGGGGTGTCATTCAAAAACCATTCCGGTTATCCGACACGCCAGTCGAAAACCCAGGAAAAAATGAAAGTGTCTACCGCGCAGCGGCAGGCGGTCCCGCAAGCGCAGGCCAAACGGAAATCCCCAGGGCAACCTCCCTTGATGGAGGAGATTTCGATCTTTGCGGCGCATCAAAAGACCGCGCCGAACAAAGCAGCGTCGTTCTCTCGGAAATCCTCGCGGACCCGTCGGGCGATGAAAACGAAAATGAGTTCATCGAAATCGAAAATCGCGGAGAAGCGCCCGTCGACCTCTCGAAGTGGACGCTGCGGGACGCATCAAAAACCGGAAAATATACCTTCCCGTCAGGCGCTTCGATTGAAACTGGAAAATTTTCTCTGCTTCGAAGATCCGATTTCACGTTCGCGCTCAACAACACCGATGAAACCGTATCCCTCGAAGACGCGCGCGGAAAACAAGCTGATTCCGTCTCATGGACCAATTCAAAAGAAAGCGTCTCGCTCGCCCGGGACGGCGCACGCTGGCGAAACACTCGTTTCCTGACGCCCGGAGAGACCAATCGTTTCGATCGCGAACCGTCAGCAAAGACAAAACTCTCTCGATCGGGATTCGCGGGAATCGCCGTTGATTTCTCCGCAAACATACGGGACCTCGACCGGGACCCGACGAAAGTCATCTGGGATTTCGGCGACGGACACCGGAGCTACAAGAAGAAGACGACGCATGTCTATGGAAAGGAAGGAAGATATCGCGCGTCACTTCGGTACACCGACGGCACTTCGGATATTGAGAAACGCTTCACGGTAAAAATTGAGAATTACCACGCGCCAAAAGTCCGCATCACCGAGATCGTTCCAAATCCCGCCGGAAAAGACACTGGTCGCGAATATCTCATTCTCGTGAATCGATCGAGGAAGACGGTCGATATGAGAGGCTGGTTCATTGCAACGAAATCCCGAACCAAAACAAAAAACTTTGTGAACCACGAAATCAAAAAGAGCTTTATCCTGAAACCCGGAGAGTCGAAGCGGATCACCTCCGAATACGCCGCCTTCGCCCTCGGAAATACCCGACAGTACGTCGAGCTTCGCGACCCGAGAAAGAAAACGGCGCAAAAAATACGCTACAAACTCGAGAAGAGCGCTCCGGACGAATCCGTCTACTCGAAAGAGCCGGGAGCCGCCTGGAAATGGAGAATCCCAGAGACCCCTTGACAAGAAAACTAGCGCGTACTAGAAAGAGAGTGGGTCGTTAACAACGAGGCGTAAGCCAGATATCCCTCGGGATATGACTGAACCGCTTTGTCTGTCGACGAGCCACCAACCGGGTCCCCGTTTTTACAAGGGGGCAAAGCCATCAAAGCCGGGTCTTCGATCCGGCAAAGGAGTTCGCTGTGAATCGCCAAAAAAACTGGGCGAACGTGCCCGACACCATCCAGGCCGCATCCCCCGCCAGCGCTTCCGGCCACCACCCGCCCGACATCGTCGCCAATGAGAACGCGGATCTGATCGGCTTGGGCCTGGGCATGAATGACATGATCAACGGCGCCGGTCGCTTCGCAGCGTGAGCGAAGCCGGCCAGTAGTACAGCGAGTCTCGGTGAACGCGCAAACCGAAACTCGCTGCCCATAAATATGCGCACAGTACCCCCCAGAAAAGACAATCATCTCTCTGGGGGTTTCTTTTTTTGCAGACCTGAGAGTTTGAACGTCAACCCACCAACCAAAATTATTTCTCCTTATTCCCCCGAATACATGCTTGGAACATTCCTCCTCGGGCCTCTCCCAAAAATAATTTTTTGGCGATAGTAAGGATTTCTCAAGCGAAATCGTTGAAAAACCGATGGAAATAATACCCTTATCTCGATGATGTGCGAAATATCCGGAACTGAAAAAGACAAGAGACTCAGATTCCAGAGAGGATTCTTGAGAGAGGCTCGAATCAAACCGCATTTGCAGACCAATTCCCGCTATCCAAAGAAGCAACTCAAGAGAATTCGGATTTTCATGAGCGCGAACCTCTTTCGAGAATCTCGCGCAGTATCTCCCGATCGTCTTCGTCCGAAAGGCGATTTTTCTTTTCATGCCGGCAAACGATACACCGGTGGACGAGCCTCCACTCGCCTTGGGCGAAGAATGCCGACACCGGTTCCATAAGGCCCTCGCACGACGCGGCCCGATCCCCGGGGAAAACATCGACGTGGCGGCTCCAAAGGCACTTCGGACAGTGGTTGGTATAGCCATTCCCCGCGACATTCGCTCCGCACTTCCCGCACGAGAATTCTTCGATTCGCCTCTGAAATCGTTTTCCGGTATTCATAGTCGTGATATTATCACATTCTATTTGAAGAAATGTCAACAGTAAAATCCACACTACACTTGACAAAATAAACTTTTCAAATCATACTTCATCACCGTTGCCACCAGCAGGACGGATTCGAAGCACTTTCGTCCTGACCGTGGCCCGCCACATTATCTTCATCACTATGGCTCCAAAGAAACGAATTGCTGCCCTGCTGCTCGTCGGAATGCTCCTGGTCGGAGGCATCATTTTTTTTGCTACAAAGAAGATCTCGCCCCAAGAGACAATCAACGCCAATGCCGACGAAAAGCCGGTTTCCATCCCCGTAAAAACAAAAACCGCCAAAGAACTCGCCTCCGCCTCTTCCGAAGAGCGTTTCCCCGGAATCGTAACCGCCGAAAGCGAGACCATTATCGCCGCCGCGACATCCGGTACTATAACTTCCGCCCCAATGCGAGTAGGCGACCGAGTCGCGCTCGGCTCCCCTCTTGCCACTATTGAAAATCCCCTCTCGTCCGTTTCAACGAAAACGGGCATTCCGTCCAACGCGCTTCGTCAGGCGGAAATCGACGCGTCCCTTGCGCGAAAAACTTACAAGGAATCGAAACGACTCGTCGAAAAAAACTCGACGAAAGAAAACCGTTACGATCAGGAAATAGCGAGACTCAAACTCGAGAGCGCAGAGATAGCTCTTGAGAATGCGCGGGACGCTTCCGTCGTCCGATCGACACTCGCGGGAACCGTCATCGAAAAGTTCGCATCTCCCGGCGACTCCATCTCGACCGGCGCGCCCATTGTCCGCATTGCCTCTGGCACAAAGCGGATCGCACGCTTCCATGTTTCCGCCGAGACAAAACCCCTGCTCGCAATTGGTTCTTTCGTCTCGGTAAGAGACGGAGAGCTCGTATCGGACGCGACCGTTGTCGCAATCGGCCAGGTAGCCGACCTAGAGACTGGGAAATTTCCTATCGAAGCGACGCTTGCCGCACGCTCGACCATTTCGCCGAATACGCCGGTATCCGTCTCAGTAAAAACCATCCGGCCAGCCGGTTCATCGAGGGTGACTCTCCCGCTTTCGGCGATCACGACAAGCCAAGAAGGTTCCTTCTTTTTCATCGTCCGAGATGGAAAGGCCCAAAGAATCTCTACCCAGTCAATCTCCGTTTCCGGCGAAACAGCAACTGTGAGCGCCGAGATTGGTCCAAGTGATGCCATCGTCGTAGAAAGCCGCGGCACGCTCGGCGAAGGAACGGCCGTCTCGCCAGATGAGAGCTAAAGAATCCGAAAGACGGCCTATCGAGCCAGAAAACCCCTGCCCTATTTTTCTATGAATCATCAACCGTCCTCCGATTCCGAATATCTCGCGCGCCTCGAATTCGATCCAGAACTTCGAAAAAGCCCGTTCAATTTCTTCGTCACCCGTCCACGCGTCGTTCTTCTCCTCGTCGCAATGATTTCCGCCTGGGGCATTTGGTCATTTCGAGCATTGCCTCAAGAATCGAATCCGGAGGTCAAAATCCCCGTAGCCGTCATTTCAACTGTCTTTCCCGGCGCCCCTCCGTCGGACGTCGAAGAACTCGTCACAAAGAAGATCGAAACGAAAATAAGCGGGCTCTCTGGCGTAAAAAAAATCACATCCAATTCCGCCAACTCCCTCTCGCTTGTCACCGTCGAATACGAGGCGAATGAACCGCTCGACGACGCAATCCGGAAGCTCCGAGACTCCGTCTCAGAAGTGAAAAATGATCTCCCCGACGACGCAGAGGAACCTTCTCTAAAAGAGGTCTCATTTGATGATCAGCCGATTCTCACTTTCGCGCTCTCCGGGTCAGCTGACAATCTCATCCTTCGAGATGCCGCCGATCGCGCAAAAGACGAGCTCGAGAAAATACCCGGGGTAAGAGAGGTGCGGGTTTCCGGCGGAGACATCAGAGAGTTCTCCATCAGGTACGATCCGGTCAAACTTGAAACTCTCGGCATATCGGCGACGGAGGCAAACGCGGCAGTCGCACTCACAAATCGCGCCATCCCGAGCGGATCGTTCGATGGCGAACGTTTCTCCTATTCCATTCGGACCGATGCGCGATTCTTCACGGCGGACGATCTCGGAAATATTCCACTCCGATTCACGTCGGACGGAGGATCAGTCCTGCTCAAAGAGATCGCCTCCGTTGAAGAGCGCGCCGAGAAACAAACCGTCCTTTCGCGGCTTTCGATCGGCGGATCAGAACCGAAAAACGCCGTCACGCTGGATATCGTAAAGCGAACAGGTGGATCAATTATCGAAACGGTGGACGAAGCGAATCGAACCATGGAACGACTCGCGCCGAGCTTCCCGGCAGGAACCGATTGGACTGTCACTATCGACTTTGCCAAAGAAATCCGGAAAAGCTTCAGCGAACTCTCACGCGATTTCTTCATCACCGTCGGGCTTGTCATCGGAACACTCATTCTTATCGTCGGTCTCAAGGAAGCAATTATCGCAGGGATGACGATCCCTCTCGTCTTCTTTGTTACGTTCGGCATGATGCTCCTCTCGGGCACATCACTCAACTTCCTCTCGCTCTTCTCACTCCTCCTTTCCATGGGACTCCTCGTCGACGACGCTATCGTCGTCGTCTCAGCGACCAAGCAATACCTCAAAACTGGGAAATTCACACCGGAGGAAGCCGTCCTCCTCGTACTCCGAGATTTCAAAGTCGTACTCACGACAACCACGCTCACTACTATGTGGGCATTCTTGCCGCTCCTCCTTGCGACCGGCATCATCGGAGAGTTTATCAAATCAATCCCGATCACCGTTTCAGTGACGCTCGCAGCATCACTCGCAATTGCACTCATGATCAATCATCCGCTCGCCGCCGCGCTCGAACGGGTCCGCTTCACAAAAAATTGGTTTTTCATCGCCGCTTCGGGAATCCTCCTTGCCGCCATCGCAGGATTCGCCACGAGAAATAGTGGCGGAATTGCTCTCGGCATAATACTCGTCATCGTAACCCTTCGGCTTCTTTTCTGGTATTTCGCTTCGCGCGGACACATATCGCTCGCCGAGAATGACGCGCTCGTTGATCGCGAATGGCAAAATGACGCACTTATAAAGGAACGCCTCCGAAAAGCCGGTATTCACGCGGACAAAAGCTGGAAAGACCGACTCGTTCACGGAGCCATCCACTTCGACGCGATAATTCCGCCGTACGAACGTCTCCTTCGAAACATTCTCGGGAACGCAAAGAAAAAATGGGCCATACTCATCGGAACCGGCCTCCTCTTTATCGGAGCAGTGCTTCTTCCCGTAACGGGAATCGTCCCCACGGAGTTCTTTCCGCCATCTGACGAAGAACTCATCTTTGTAAACATCGAAGCTCCGATCGGACTCAAACTCGACGAAACAAATAGCATCGTCCGAAACATCGAGGAGAAACTCCGACACTACCCGGAGATCATAAATTTTTCGACGGTCGTCGGCAACTCAGGTCCATCACAAGACGGCACCGGACAAGCAAGCGGAAACGCTTCGCACCTTGCCGGCATCACCGTGAAACTCTCCGACAAACACGACAGAAACCGAACCTCTTTCGAACTTGCCGATATCATGCGAAAAGATCTCGCGTCGATCGATAGGGCAACTATCCGTGTTTCGAGTCTGGCAGGCGGACCGCCATCCGGATCAGCATTCGAAGCAAGAATTTCCGGCGATGATTTGCGCGAAATCGACCGCATTGCTTCCGATCTGAAAGAAGTTCTTGCTTCCATTCCAGGGACGACTGACATCTCCATATCGCTCAAAAACGCTCCGGCAGACTATACTTTCACGCTCGACAAAAACCGCCTCGCCTATTACAGACTCGATGCGGCATCGGTCGGATCAACGCTTCGAATGGCGATTTCCGGGACTGAAATCACAACTGTGCTCCGCGGAAATCAAGAAATAGGAGTCAACGCGAGGTTTAACGAGAAAAGTATTCCAACATTGAAGGACATCGAGAACATCAGCATCGCAAACAGAGATGGAAATGCCATCCGCATCGGCGATGTCGCAGCTATCGAGTTGAAACCGGCGCTCGATTCGATTACCAGAATCGACGAAAAACGCACCGCACTCCTCTCAGCCGGAGTCGCAACAGGAATCCGTCCCAATGAGGTACTCGCGACGTTTCAAGAAAGGGTGAAAAATTACTCATTTCCCGACGGCTATTCAATTACATACGGAGGCGAGAATGAACAAAACGAGGAATCGGTCGCATCCATACTGCGAGCGCTTGTCATCGCGCTTTTTCTCATCGTGGCAACACTCGTTGTTCAATTCAATTCCGTTCGACAAGCTGGCATCGTTCTTGCGACACTCCCTCTCGCTATGATCGGAGTCTTCGTTGGTATGGCAATTTTCCGCGTGCCGCTCTCGTTTCCCGGGCTGATCGGTATCCTCGCCCTTATGGGCATCGTCGTCAAAAACGCCATCATGCTTGTCGACAAGATGAACCTCAACTGGGAAAGCGGCCTCGAATTCAGCGAGGGAATCATCGACGCGGGAAAGGCGAGAATCGAAGCAATCTTCATCACCTCGTTTGCAACCATCCTCGGGCTCGTTCCAATCACTCTCTCAGACGCTCTCTGGCGTGCTCTCGGCACTGCCGTTATTTTCGGCCTCGCTGTTTCTTCATTCTTCACGCTCCTTATCATTCCGATTCTTTCGTCGATATTCGCGAAGAAGCACGCCTCTCGATAATCCCGAGAAGAAAACCGAGAGATACGGCGCCAAAATGACTCGACCAGAGAAAATGATCAAGGAAAAGCATTGGGAAAAATGCAAAGAGGATCGCTATCGCCAGTTCTCTCTTTTCCCAAAAAGCGCGAAAGAGACTATTCGCAAGGAGAAAAACAAACAAGGCGAACCCGAATATCCCAAGCTCTGAGAAAATAAGCAGAGGCACCGTATGCACTGGCTGAAACGCGCCGATAAATGTTCCTGATTCCGGAAATCGAATTCGAGAGAATGCCGTGAAGTTTCCACCGCCGACGCCAAGGATAGAATGTTCGCGTATCGCTGAAACCGCCTGGTCAAGATATATCACGCGATCTGAAAACGACCCTTCCCGGAGAAGCGTCTCCTCGGAGAAACGGGATGAGGCAATGTCGCGAACAAGGAAAAATGCGATGAGGAATGAAATGGAAACGAAGAGGATCGGAGTTGCATCGCGAATTCCGATTTTTTTTGCACACAAGAAAAAGAGCGCAGGCGTTCCGAACCAAAACGCCATCCAACCGCTTCGCGAAAACGTAAGCGCGAGCACGAAACTGAAAAGCGTCGCCGCGCTAATAAAAATCCGGCGGCGAAACGCGCTCTCGGAAGAAATCGCGAGCCACGCCGAAAGAATCGCGGACGCCGCAAGCGACCCACCGAAAACGTTTGGGTGTTCGAAACCGCCGTATGCGCGAAGAAACCGTCCTGCTTCAGTTTTCAGAACCGACGCGCCGGCGCGCCACGATTCGTGTTCCGCAATACCAAAGAGCGTCGAAGGCGGAACATATTGCAAAGTCCACTGTATCACGCCCATCATCGCCTGGATCGACATCGAAGCGATAAAAAACCACAAACTCACCCGCGTCGACATCCCGCCAAATCGAGCGGAAAGATATGCAAGGAAAAGAAGCAGCATGTGCCATGCCGAGAGGATTGCCATATCAGAACGAATCGCCCACAGCATTGAGAACATCGTCCAGACAAAAAGAGTCCCGAGACAAATCGCCGGGACATCCCTCGCACTCGCGCGAAAAATATTCCAACCGGATAGAGAGATGCTGAGTGTGAAAAAAACAAGAAGCGCAACATCGGAAGCATATATCCCAAAAGTCGCATACTGCCACTTCTCTCCGCCGACGAACACCTCGCGCACGATCCACACTGTCTGCCACGGAAGAAGAAAGGCGAAAGCATACCAAGAAATTTTCCGAAGAGATCCCAACATAGGGACAGCATATCACCGAGCTGAACATGAGGGGAAGAACGAGGGAAAAAGAAATGCGGGAGGAATAAACCTCCATCAGTCTTACGCCCTGGGATTTCCATGAACTGTTAAAAGAAAGGCATTCATCGCGTCCTCCGAGTCGAGAAAACAAAAAGATCTCCAAAGAGATCCCAAAAAAAATCGAGGGGCGGAGGGAAATCTATTCCACTCCGCCCCAACAAAGCCCCTATCGATAACTCTTGCGACGACCACCCGATCCAACTAGGTGGTTATCTTCTCGCCTTGGTCGGGAGCCGCCTCTCTTTCGGGCCGTTCCACCAGTCTGACTCTGTCCACGAGGAAGACTGGGCGAAGCATCTTTCGGAGCATCTTCTCTCTGCTTCCGACGGCCGCCGCCACCCCACCCGACGACAGATCCCAACTGCTCAGCCGTCAATTGCGCCGAACTGCCAACCGAAATTTTGGATTCAGGTCCGATTATTATGCACATAAAAAACCCTTGTGGTGGTATTCTGACACTCTGACACGCTTCTCTGCTCAGGCAAAGAAGCGCCCTTTGCCGATATGGCGAAGAAGTCTCCACAAACACAGCCACATACTTGGCTGATCGTAAAATACTCTTCGCCACATCGGAATATCCACTACCACCCCATCGACCACCCAAACGGAATCAGATGTGCGCCCCCATGTACAAGAGGTCCCTCTTGGTTTCTGCTATAAAAGAACTGCTTGCCTCCAAGTTTGCCAGAACATCGGTATTTTGTCAACTTATATGGACACATTGAAAATCTCCGGGCTTCTTCCATGCGAGAGCGTTTGTCTGCGGACTTCAGCTCCTATACAGTATTCTCATGGAGATCCCCTATTCTTCCGGCATGGGCCCGCTCGGCATCTTCGACTCCGGTTTCGGCGGACTTGATATCGCGCGCGGCATCAGAGACGAATTCCCCGACCTCGACATCGCTTATCTCGGCGACACGGCACGAGCGCCCTATGGCACTCGATCACAGGAACTCATCCATACGTTTACCCGACAATGCGTCGATTTCCTCATGGAAAACGGCTCGCCTCTCGTTATTCTTGCATGCAATACCGCCTCAAGCGACGCATTGAGAGAGCTTCAAAAACACTTCATCCCAAATCAATTCCCCGACCGAAATATTCTCGGCGTCCTCATTCCGGCAGTACAAGAAGCCGTGCAGACAACGAGAAACGAGCGAATCGGAGTCCTTGCGACGCCAGCCACCGTCCGCTCACGAGCTTTCGAACGAGAGACAAACAAGATAAATCCGAACATATCCGTCTTTCAACGAGCTTGTCCGCTTCTCGTTCCGCTCGTCGAAGCCGGCGAACACAACTCACCGATCGCACGCGCTATCGTCAAATACTCGCTCGGATCATTCGTGCGAGAAACCGGCGTCGATACTGTCATCCTCGGATGTACGCATTACGGGCTTCTTGAAACAGTCATCCGCGACGTCATCGGATCAAATATCAAAATTATAAACGAATCTCGCGCCGTGCCATCACGCCTCCGCGACTACCTCAATCGTCATCCTGAATACAAAGAACGCCTCTCGCACAAAGGAACAATGAGATGCTTCACAACAGATCTCAGCGAGAATTTCCAAACCATCGCTCCGCAGTTTTTCAACGGACCAATCTCAATTGAAAAGATTTCCATATAATGAGAAATCCGCCTCTCGGCGGATTTCTCGCACAGCTTGGCTCATTTTTCTTACAACTATTTTTTTCGAGACGCCCTCACCCGATCGTTTTCAGTGAGATACTGCTTTCGGAGTCGGACATTTTCCGGCGTGATTTCAAGATATTCGTCAGAAGCCATCACCTCAAGTCCGCGCTCGATCGAGAGAGTCCAGGGTGGCGTGAGCTGAATCGCATCATCCGAACCTGAGGCGCGCATATTGGTAAGTTGCTTGCCCTTCGTCGGATTAACACTCATATCGTCGCCCTTCGAAGCATTGCCGATTACCTGTCCCTCATAGACGTCCGTTCCAGCACCGATATAGAGCGTACCGCGCTCTTGCAAATTCCAGAGCGAAAAACCAAGTGCCTTCCCTGTGGCCATCGAAATCATCGATCCAACGCTTCGATGTTCGATATCGCCCACATGCGGGCGAAATTCCAAAAACCTCGAAGCGAGGATTCCTTCGCCTTTCGTATCGACGGTAAATTGACCCCGATATCCAAGAAGTCCGCGTGTCGGAATTTCAAAGAGAAGCCGCGAATCGTTTCCCTGGCCCTGTTTCATATCCATCATGATACCCTTCCTCTTCCCCATTCGCTCAATAACCGAACCCGTATATTCCGTCGGCACGTCCACTGTCACCTCCTCGAACGGTTCGCACTTCTTGCCATCGATTTCCTTCATGATAACTTTCGGCTGTGACACCTGGCACTCATAGCCTTCGCGCCGCATCGTCTCCAAGAGGACGGCGACATGCAATTCGCCTCGCCCGGAAACCAAGAAATGTTCGCCGGAATCAAAATCAATCTTGAGACCAACATTCACCTCTAGCTCCCGACGCAGACGCTCTCTCAGTTGTTCGCGCGTCACAAACTTCCCTTCCCTGCCGGCAAACGGAGAGTCGTTTACGAGAAACTGGAGAGTAATCGTCGGTTCGTCAATCGCGATAGAAGGCAGTGTCTCAATATCTTTTGTCTTTGCAATGGTATCGCCGATGTATACATCGGAGATCCCCGCTATGAGAGCGATATCGCCGGCCGATACTTCCTGCGCCTCCTCCCGATTCACGCCGCGGAACGTAAAGATTTTGGTAATCCGCCCAGATACCGATTCACCCGAAGGCTTTACTGCAAAAACCGAGTCTCCAACGCGGACGGAACCCTCGTACACACGGCAAACGGCAAGTCTGCCAAGAAAATTGTCATACCCTAAATTGAACGGCTGAGCCCGAAGCGAAGCCTCGGTATTATTTCCAGCTGCCGGAACTTTTTCAAGAATCGCATCGAGAAGTGGCGAGAGATCTGTCGAGCCATCTTCAATGTTCCGCTTCGCTACCCCTTGTTTAGCGATCGCATACACCGTCGTGAAATCCAGCTGTTCGTCCGAGGCACCAAGATCGAGAAAGAGTTCGAATACCTGGTCAAGCACCCATTCGACGCGAGCCGCAGGCTTATCGATTTTATTGATCACGACAATCGGCTTGATGCCAAGTTCGAGAGACTTCTTGAGCACGAAACGCGTCTGCGGCATAGGCCCTTCCTGCGCATCCACAACGAGGAGCACAGAATCAATCGATCGCAAAACTCGCTCCACTTCCGATCCAAAGTCGGCATGCCCCGGCGTATCCACGATATTGATCTTTGTCCCGCGGTAGAAAAGCGCCGCATTCTTGGAATAGATAGTGATGCCCCGCTCGCGTTCAAGCGCATTCGAATCCATACTGACACCCTCTTCGGTTGCGCCAGTCTGACGCATCAGAGCATCCGTAAGCGTCGTTTTCCCATGGTCGACATGGGCGATAATAGCGATATTCCGTATATCCATAGAAAAAGACACAAAAAAACGGCGGGAGCCGCAAAACGAGTCTTGACATCGTACCAGAAAAGAACCTTCATGTCAAAGCAATGAAAAACCTGGAGAAATATCTCCAGGTAAGACCACAACGAAATCGCAGTTCACGCCAGACAGGGCTCGAGACCTTCAATGTTGCCGTCCATACCAGCCTCGCTGCGAGGTAATTTCTCGGCGTTTTTACGGCCAATATCCGATATGTGGTAAAATCGCCTCGGCAGCCTCTTTTCAATGACCGGATCAATGCTTTCAACCCGGCGATCAAGCCAGCCAGCCCTCTGCATTCGGACCACCATCGGATATACCGTTCCAGCAGAGAGTCCCGTTCCGCGCATCACGTCGGAACCGGTATACCAACCGTCATTACCACAAAAGAACTCGAGAATCTTGAGAAACTCGGGACTCACTTGAACCTGATATTCTTCGCCCATGAAACATTCTCCTCGCTCGTTTCTAACGCATTTCTACCATACGAACAGAGGCCAAGCAAAACGCAATCCTTGCATTTTGGCTTCCGCGGAACGCAAACGGCACGGCCGTGAGTAATAAAATATTCATTCACGCGGAGGTATTCTTCCTTTGGAAAGAGTGCCTCCAGATCTTTCGCGATCTTCTCTTGCTCCGTTTGGTTCGTGAGGCCGAGTCGCGGAGCGAGACGAAGGACATGCGTATCCACGGCGACGCCAGTAAATTTTCCGAAGGCTTTCGCCATCACGATATGCGCCGTCTTCCGGGCAACTCCGGGAAATAACAGGATTGCGTCAAAATCATTCGGAACTTTCCCGCCGAATTTCTCCACAAGAATCTTTCCGATACCGCGGAGATATTTCGCTTTCGATTTGTAGAATCCTGTCTGGTAAATATCGCGCTCCAGCTCTTCCGGACGAGCATTCATATAATCCTCGGCCGTCCGATATTTCCTGAAAAGCTCCTTCGTCACGCGATTGACGCGCTCATCGGTACACTGCGCCGAAAGCACCGTCCCTATGACAAGCTCGAGCGGATTCGACCATTCGACAAACGGACCCGGAACAGAATATTGCTCCAGGAGCCGATCGAGTATTTTTCGCGCACGCGCCGCCTTCTCCATAGCTGTCCAAAGAAAATGTCCATTATCTTCGATCGAGTTTTCCGCGAAGCCACTTCTGCAATCGAAACCACATTGTCTCATGATCGCGCCGCAATACAATGCTCATTTGCTCTGAAGATCCGGAAATCTCCGCTGACGAGAAACCGTTCGACGACACCAAAAGCGAAACTTTCTCTTTCTCGTCCACTGGGTCGCGAAACTCAAAGTAACCATCGGAATTCGTCGCGACTTTCTCATTCCCGGACGACACCGCAGCGTGAGCGATTGGAATGCCAAGTTCATCAGATACCGTCCCATAGAACACCTTGGGACGGAAAAATCTCGATATCACGGCCACGGCTTCTCGGGGCGCTCCAGAATCCTTCCACAGCGCCGTCGAGCTTCCCGTATTGGTCCAATAATTCATCCCGAAGAGATCCGCTTTCGCTAACCGAGATAGCGTCTCATCCAGCCATTTTGCTTGGTCGGAATCCGTCATAGAGCCGTGTATATCAGGGATCGGCGCACCGAACTCTCCCAGCAATACGCGCCCGCCACTCGCTGCCGAGAAGCGCTTTACATCGGATTCAAGCTGAGCTGGAGTTTTCACGTAATGGTCAACTGTTACAATTCCGCCAAGTCTCATTGTCGTCTCACGGTCCATCGTCAAACTCGCGACATCTCCGTTCATGGAAAAGAAATCCAGCATTACCCTCTTTCCTTCGCGATCGAAAGCGTCTTTCGCTGCTTCACGTTCCGATACGAGAAATTCCCGGAAACCAGAGACATCTCCAGTTTCTCTCGGGTCTCCAGGTCCCCCATTCTCGCACTCCGGACACGGAGAGAAAGCGTCTCCATCTTCAAAAAGATCCTGGTGCCTCGCAAGAAAATCCCGCAGCTCGGCGCGATGCTCGCTGCGGTCAATAGCCGAGTAGCCAAACCAGCCCTCCCATCCAGAAAAATTCCCGCGAAACCATACCTTCAGATGATACCGGCGCGCCGTCGCAACCCAGCGCGAGAGATACGGAATAAATTCTTCGTCATAGGGGGTGCCGATCGCGACGTGCGACGCCCCCGTCTCGGCAATCGATCGAGTCTCGCGATCGATAACGACATCATAAGAAGCGTCGTGGAGTTTTTCTCTCGCGAGATCACGGGAATGCTTCATCGTATCAATCGATCGAAAAGTCCAAAAGTCAGCCTTCGGTTTGGGATAGATCACCGCTTTCCCGGATCCAGAAACCGAGAGAAAGAGGAAAAGGCCCGTTCCAAAAACGACAAATATGAAACCAGCGAGAACAATGAGGAAAAAATGCTTCATGCATTCAACTTACCACGAAAACGACCTGCAGATCACCAGCCCGGAATCGGATCCAGTTGAAGGCCGCCCAGATACTCCGGACGAAGCTCATACACATCGGCGAACGGGTACGAATCGACTTTTTGGTACCGTTCGACAAAGCCCGGATTATTTTTCAGAAGCTTCCATGTCGAGTCGCTATCCGAATTCGACCGAACCACGATCCATCTTGCCCAACGATCCGGGTTCCCGATAGCGCTCTTGTAATACGGACCGGTTCCCTCGTGGATAAACCGCTTCATCGGGAGACCGGAAGAGAAAATGATCGAGTCGTGCGAAGCTGCCGAAATGAGAATGAATCCGTCTTTCGAGCCAGCGTTCTTCCGAAGCCATTCGGAAACTTCGGTCACATTCTTTTGACTTGACCCGATTCGGCCATCATCAATCGTCACTGCATCAGCG
Organism: uncultured Bdellovibrionales bacterium; assembly: GCA_964515255.1. Taxonomy (GTDB): domain Bacteria; phylum Patescibacteriota; class Minisyncoccia; order Moranbacterales; family UBA1568. Next base: position 27,247 of record CAZETL010000005.1, read on the forward strand.
CTTGAGAACTGGAAGAATAGAATGAAAATGATCGAACCGACCAATACCGGCCGAAATGATCCGGCTCGATGCGCGAGGTAGCCGACGAAAATCGCTATCGAAGGCATCATCATGATCCCGTAACGCACATTGAACCACGTGTCTCCGGAGAGACCCTGGATAAAGAGTACCGAGTGTCCAAGGTAGAGTGCGAGCACGTTGAAAAGAAACGGAGCGAAAAGCGCAAGTGCTGCAAATCTTGACCGACCTTCGACGTGGCGATCCAAGAAAAAGATCAGCGCGCCGATAATCCCAAGAATCAGCAAATATGCGTCGATGTTGTACGCAAGCGCATAAAAGTACATTTTCGTGGAGAGAAAAAGGTCGCCCTTTGTCGGCAACACTCCAGCCGCCGCAAGGTCAAGTTGCTGTGTATGCGCAGAATACGGTCCAAACGCAAAGAAAAGCGGGTCGCCGAAAATAAGCAAGTTCCAAAGCAACCACAAGAAAACGCCAAATCCTCCAAGCGTCGCAAAGAAAACAAACATACCTTCCGCTTTTCGGTAACCGCCTTCTCTCCAAGAAGAGAGAAAAACCATTGCGGAAACAAACAGAAAAAGAAACCATCCGTCATAACGAACTAATGTTGCCATCATTACCCAGAAACCAGTTTT
>CAZETL010000006.1:0-12005 GCA_964515255.1 uncultured Bdellovibrionales bacterium
CTACAAGAGAAGCATCATGATGGGAAAGTAAGAGGGGGTGATGTAGGGGGAATTCGCTTGTCTGTGATGTGAGGAGCGGCAAATGAAAACTAAAATCCCAGATATCTTCAGAGATATCTGGGAATGGTTAAGGTGTCAGCTGGTTACGAAGACGGTTCCTGTTCCGCGCATACGCGAACGATGACGGGACCATTCCTGCGGCATCGTAGGCATGTCCATTGTATCACCTGATCGCCTCTTGGTTTTGCTGAATCAAAGGGCGCGATCGTGAGTATACTCGAAGTTTCCTTCTCGCACATGAAACAGAATACGGACCTCTCGGTGCCGATCGGGGGCAATCCCGGGGCTCCATCGATTCTTCCGGAGGCAACGAACTCCTCCGCGACTTTCAATGGAATCCTCCCGGCCGCGATTCCCGCCGCTAAGTCGGCGATGACTAGGGTAATCCGATCTAATTTGTACGACAAGTCGTTGCGCTCTTCAACCATCTTCGTTACTCCTCGGTTGTAAAAAAACTTTGTCGGAGTCGTTCCCGGAATGGGTCGATGGAACCGATTCTTTCTTATACTATATGATACATATTTTGTCAATAGTTTATTAGGAGAGCACTATGACTATCGGCATTGACGCGTCGCGGGCATTCCTTTCGAATCGGACCGGTATCGAAGAGTATTCGTATCGGCTTATTCGGCATCTCCGGGACGAACTTGTCCGAGAGAGCGTGGTTCTCTATGTACGCTGCGGGCAAGCGTCGCGAATTGATTTTCCTTTGCCGGAGCGGTGGATAGTGAAGGAGCTCCGCGCGCGGAAGTTTTGGACTCAGTGGGCGCTCGCGATCGAGATGATCAGGAATCCGCCGGACGCATTGCTTGTTCCGGCGCATACGGTTCCGTGGATTCACCCGAAACGGACGGTTGTCGTCGTACACGGACTCGAATATGAGGTGTGTCCCGAAGCGTATGCCGCTCGGGAACGGATGCTTATGAGATTCTCTCTCCGGAATTCTTGTCGATGGGCTTCGGACATTATCACTGTGTCGGAGAGCACGAAGAAAGATCTGGTGAAAATATACGGCGTCCCGAGGGAGAAGATCTCCGTGATATATGAGGGAACTGGAGGAGAAGAATCAAAAATAAATAGCAGGAATTTTGGCAGTGACTCGAGTATTCCAATGTCCAAACCATATTTTCTTTTTATTGGAAGAATAGAAACAAGGAAAAATGTGGCGCGAATGATAGACGCATTTTGCCTTTTCAAAAGAAAGCGCAGGACGGATCACATATTGATTTTGGCGGGGAAGCCGGGTTTCGGATATGGAGGCATCTTGGATCGAAAAACGAAAACGACATGCCCTTCCGATATTCTCGAACTCGGATATATTGACGAATGCAAGAAGAGAAAGCTGCTTCAAGGCGCGGATGCGCTTCTTTTCCCGTCCCTTGCTGAGGGGTTCGGACTCCCGATACTCGAGGCTCAGTCGGCCGGCATACCGGTGTTGACTTCGAAAGTTTCATCGATGCCGGAAATTGCCGGAGAAGGCGGCGCGGTATTCGTCGATCCGTCGGACACCGAAGATATAGCCCGCGGAATAAAGTCGGTTGCCTTGGATAAGCCGCTTCGGAATGCTATAATCAGCCGAGGTCTCCGAAATGCGCGGCGATTTAGTTGGAAGAAGTGTGCGAAAGGAGTAGCCAGAACGCTTCTCGTTCCAAATGAAGTGGCCGATGATGCTTCGGAAGCTCACGGAATCCCTAATTGATGTTCCGATTCTTGAATCCCGATTCGAATCTGAGCGAGATATGCAATGCGGCTATGGGTGAAGCGAATACAGTTCTATCTGCGGAGCGCGCGAAAATTCCCGGAAATGTTGCCCTAGTCCATGATTTTTTGCTGTATCGCGGGGGTGCAGAGCGCGTGCTGCGATCGCTCGCGGACATGTTTCCTGGAGCGCCGATTTATACGCTCCTGTATGATGCCGAGAATATGGGAGGTATGTTTGCGGATCGGGAAGTGCGGACATCTTTCCTTGGAGCGTGGCCGGAGTGGATTCGCCGGAGGCATCGTCTTTTGCTTCCGTTCTATCCGACCGCCGCGGAAGCGATCGATTTGCGGGATTTCAGTACGGTCATTTCCTCTTCTGGTGCGTGGGCCAAGGGAATCGTGACGCGACTCCGCACGAAGCATATAGCGTATCTGCATTCGCCAATGCGTTTCGTTTGGGACGAGAACGAAAGGTACTTGCGCGAGAGCGGCAGATTACATTTCTTGAAGCGACTGATGCTTTCCTCGCTTCGCCTCTGGGACTTTGAGTCGGCCCAGCGTCCAGACGTTTTGGTTGCCAACTCCTTCTATACGGAGCGGCGCATCAAAAAATATTACCGCCGGGAAGCGAAAGTTGTTTATCCTCCGGTTTTGCATTTCCAATCGAATGAGCTCGCAGCAAGATTTCTGGAGGATCGGCCATTTCTCACGGTTTCTCGGCTCTCCCCGTATAAGCGGACGAGAGATATCGTTCAGGCATTTTCAAAACTGAAACTTCCGCTTGCTGTCGTTGGATCTGGAGCAGAATTTGCTTCGCTCTCGAAAGTTTCTCCGCCGAATATCCGGTTTTTCGGCCATGTGACCGACGAAGAGCTGGGGCAGCTTTATCGGAGATCACGAGCCTTTTTATTTGCAAGCGATGAAGATTTTGGTTTGTCGCTCGCGGAGGCGCAGCGGGCGGGACTTCCGGCGATCGCGCTTCGGAGCGGCGGCGCGATGGAGATTGTTTCCGAGCGCGTCTCGGGGGTTTTCTTTGATCGAGCCGATGCTGCAAGTATCTCGCGCGCCGTGGGAGAATACATTGATCAGGAGCACCTCTTTGACCGCGAACATATTTCGCGAATCGCCGAGCGGTTTTCGGAGGAGACGTTTCGCTCGTCGATGAGCGATATCATAAAACAAGCCGTCTCAAAAATTTCGACAGGGTAGCTTGTGCAGCGAGCCTGCTTGTATAGTTAGGACAGCAGCTTTCGAGAAGTATTGTCAGGGGAACAAACGGGATGAATTCGTTGGAGACCTTAATGGTCAATTGGGACGACGATGTTTTTCTTGTGGATTCCAATATATGATTGTCGGACACAAATCGGTTCGAGATAGACTGAGGTTGGCGATCGACAAGCGGCAGAACGCGCACGCTTATTCTTTTGTTGGTCCGGAAAGTGTTGGGAAGTTCGCCGTTGCATTAGAGTTTTCAGAGCGGTTTATCGGAGCAGCTCGGAATATGTCGAACACGATCGTTCTTGCTCCTCAGCATATTGAAGAAAAAGGAAAGGTGAAGGTGGTTCCAATCGGGATTGAAACGGTGCGCGATGCAATTCGGACAATTGGACTCTCGAATGCTTCTGGTTGCAGAGCATTGATTATCGATGATGCCGAACGTCTGACCGAGTCCGCGCAAAACGCGCTTCTCAAGACTCTTGAAGAGCCCCCGGAAAAAATGATTATCATACTCGTATCTCACAATGAAGGAAGCATTCTCCCGACCGTTCAGTCTCGATGCGTTCGAGTGCCATTTTCTTTTGTTTCGGAAGCGGAAATCCGCCAGGCGTTTCCCGATGCTCCACCGGTGACTTGGCTGCTTGGAAGGCCGGGTATCGCCAAGCTTGCAAGTGAGGAATCGCAAGCATTTCTGGAAGATCTCTCTGTTTTGGACCGACTAACAGGGTTTCACAGTATTTCTTATGTCGATCGGTTTGCCATTCTGGATTCGATTTCTGGAGATATCTCCAGGGCAGAAAGGATTCTTTCTTGGTGGATTGGAGTACTCCAGGGTAGAATTGCAGGAAATGGCGAGAGTGAGTTGGGGCGAGCATCCATTATTCGCCTCATCTCAAGTATTTCGAGCACGCTTCGCGACATTCGAAAATCTCCAGGAAGCGCCCGGATTCTTCTTGAAACATTGCTATACTTTGGAAAGAGTACCTCCCAGCTTTTTCCGAGACTATTCTCTCGTTTGTTGTAGATATGTTTTTTTCTCACGCTAGGAAGTCGCCGCGAATTGTGAAGCCGACATTGCTCCACCCGAGGAGGAATCGGCCAGTTCGAAGAGCCGTTCGGCAAGGCGAGGATTCCGAAGGGGTGAAGATATGCATGTGGTCAGTGGGATACGGATTCCTGTGGGTTCTTTTTATTGGGGCGATTGTCTACGGGATGTTGTTCTCATCGCTTCTCAAAGTGAGGACCATCGATATCGGTCCAACGAAGGCCGTGTCGAGACTTCGTATCGAGACGGCAGTGAGTGAGTTTCTTTCAGGTCGATTCGGCGGCATTTTTCCGAAAGACGGACTTTTTTTGGCGTTTTTGCGCAGGAATGCTTTGGGGCGTGAACTAGAAAGTCAGTTTCCATTGATTCGGGATTCGGATATTTCAGTTCGATTTCCGGATGCGGTTGTCGTATCTTTGAAAGAACGTCAAATACTGTTCGTAGCTTGCTCGGGAGGACCTTGTTTCTTCGTTGATGAGCTTGGGGTGCCGTTTCTAGCGGCGCGACCGGAGTATGAATACGCTGCATCCGGACAAGTTGTCGTTGTCGATGAATCGGCGAAGCCGATTACGATCGGAGAATCGAATTTCTCAAAAGAATTTCTTGAGACTCTCCATTCTATTCGGACGGAGCTGCAAGGTGCGCTCGATATCGATACGAGCGAAATCGTTTTGACCCCTTTTCGGCTTTCAAATGATATTCGCATTCCGACAAAAGAAGGATGGAGAATTTTCTTGAGCGCGGACATTCCCGTAGAAAGGGCGGTGCATTCTTTGGGACTTTTCCTTTCCAAGATGCTGAGTAAGGAGGATCGGGAGCGTCTTGACTATGTCGATCTTCGGACGGAGAACAGGATATTCTATCTTCTCCGCGGAGAATCAGAGAGGGAGGGGGCGGAGATTTCTGGGAACGCAGCAAAAGATGCTAAAGAGAAAAAACCAAACAAATAAACAAAAGCCCCGTTCTGGGGTTTCTGCTTTTGCATATCGAAATAGAAACGTTCTCTAGGGCTCGAAAGTGTTGGAGGCGGATTGCTCCTCCGAGGTTGCGTGCGGAACCCTATCTTCACCCACATAGAAGATGAATATGGAATCGCCAGCGCGTCCAATCAGGGAATCCATAGGAAGCCAAGAGTAATTGATGCTTCCCGGCATTTGATCGCGGCGATGGATGCTTTCTTGGTAGAATCCAGCTGAAACAGCATACCAGCCCGGCTCTGGCGCATTATTGCTATGCCAGGATTCATAGAGGTTTCCGAGATAGTATTCCGGACTCGATCCGCCGAAATAGTCCACCCGGATTTTCTCAATGGGCCCATCTGTCGGGAATGTCCTCTCTCCCATGAGAGTGCGGCATTTATCCGCACTTTCGCGATGCTCGCTTGTGCAGAAATTGTAGGTATCAATCCATGACTTCAGACGTTTCACGTCTTGTCCCCAGTCGTAATTCGAATCCGTGACATAGCGGTATCCTTCTCGGTGACCCCCGAATGCGGTATTGAAGTATGAAATATAGCTTGGGTAGGCGAACGCCGGTATGAGTATGACCCAAAAAACGATCAGGAAAAGCTTAGTGCGGACAATGGCTGACGTGGTCGTATTGCTATGGTGCCGCCGCCAGTAGGAGAAAACGGACATGGTGCCGAGCGTCATAAGAAACGGAATGATCGGAAAGAGGTGGCGGAATCCGATATTGAGATTTCCAGTGATGCTCAGATAGGAGTACAAGAGAACAAATGAGAGCATGGAATACTCCGCTATATGCACCTGGAAGGAACGGGAAACGATTTCCCAGAGAGTTCTCCCTGCGGACCGTCCGTGTCGAGATCCCTTGAGAAGACGCCATATTCCGTAGATGAGGGAAAAGGCGAGTATGCCGAGAAGCGGCACGGTTGACTTCATAAGGAAGACGAACGGGAAGTAGATCGGGGTCGCGTGATTCGAAACGGTCCCCAAAAAGAAATATGTATTGCCGCCAGCAACTCGAGCAAACACCATGAAGACGCCCGTCAAGTAGTGAGCGAGAGGCTTCAATCCCGGGATATCGCTGAGCGTAATCACAGTTGATTCGGCAAGGCGACCGATAAGCCGGTCATTCGGAAATTGAGCTCGGGCGATTTCTTGCACGACGTCCACGGGCATATCCCAGGTATTTGGAATATAGAGCGCCCAGATAACTGCAAAACAAACTATAACGGACATGGAGTACTTAAAGAGATAGGAAAAAACGGTCATTATTCTTCGGCGAATAAGCGACTCGTTTTGATTGGAGTCTTCCGATAAGGAGAGAGTGAGCGCAAAAAGAATCGCGATCAAACCGAAAAGCGGAAAAAGGGTGACGGCGGAAAATTTTGCGAGATTTGCGAGGCCGAGGAACGCTCCGGATACCACGGTATTTGTCCAGGATGGATTTTTCAGAAATCGAACGAAGAAGTACACTGACAGGAATATAAAAGCGGCGATTCCAATGTCGGTCGTGACGAGGTGATTGTGTCCGAGCACATTCGGATCGGCAACGAAGAGGAGCATCGCGAAAAGTCCAGCGAGCGTTCCGGAGAGCTCGCGCGTCCATCGGAATATCATGTATCCGAGCAACGCGGCGATGAGAATAATCGGGAGTCTTGCGGCGAATGTGACGAATCCAGGGTCATTTCCTTCCTGAAAGAGAAATCGATCGCCGAATTCCCACTGGGCAAGCCCCCATGATTTCGCGGAACCTTCCGGATGGTCGGATGGGAGTACGTTTTCGTCGCCGCGGTCCCAGAGTTTGCTTGGGACGGGAAAGCTCGCCTCAGGGATCGCCATAAGCATGGAGATGCCGGAGAGATCCTTGATGAGTGGCGGATGTTCGGGATTGATGCGCATGTCAAAGTAGTTCATGTAGCTCCATGAGGCGGGGATATGCGCTTTTTCGTCCATGGTGGTTGAATCGTCCCATGCGAGCCGGACGGAAACAGCAATGAAGACGATGAGCATTATTGAAACAAACCACGCGGCGTGTTTTTTGAGAAATTCCATAGCGTTTGGGGTTAATGGCAAAAGAGATTATGGTTTCGGAATGCGGATTATCCGGAATATTCCTGCCGCATTCTCGCCATAGGGGATGGTTTCAATATGCGATCCCGGAAAAGCGGAGAGAGCTTTTTTTGCAGTTGAATCATCCCAGTTTTGCGGGATGAGAACAGCGGGCGTTTCAATCACCGTTTTTGGCTCGAGAAATTGTACGCGGCCCGGGATCTCGTCGTGCAGGAAGAAGACAAGCGGCTGCGCTGTGATGGGAAGCCCGTTGTCGATCATGGTGCCGCCGCCGTTTGCAAGCACATAAACGCGGGTATCTTGCGGGAGCGTTTCCGCGAACCGAGACATAGCCGTGAAATTCTCATTGAAAGCGTCGCGGGCATGCTGGTTGTGGGCAAAGAACACAAAGTATTTCCCGACATTCCATACTGCGATGAGAGAAAGTACGGCGCTCACGACGAGAAGCGCCCAAAGTCTCATGCCGGGAAGTTGTTTCTTGAGCCATTCCCCAAAGAAGAGCGATGGAAAAGCGGCAATTAGGAATACGGCGGGAAGCGTCCCGATGGAGCGGAGCGCGTGCGGGACGCCTTCCTCGGTGAGGAATTCAGGAGCGAGCATGACAAAGAACCATCCGAGAAGAAAGAGGGAAATCATGAGTTCGCGGTTCCGTTCCCGATCCTTCCAGCGGCGCTTCATGAGAAGGAAAACGCGTGAAATGAGCAGGACGAATCCGGAAAGAAAAAGAGCGCCGGATACGAAATCAAGGAGCGGGTACGGCGGATAGTTGTGGCGCCAGTTCATGTCTCCGACGAACGTGTATTTCTCGAGCGAAAGCCCGAAGGTCTTCGCAAATGTAAGGAAGAGGTGTCCGTGATTTACTTCGGGCGAGAAAATGGATATGGATGCCGATCTCGATGAGAGATACTCTGGATGCATGGCAAAAGTGGCGATCATGGGAGCGAGAGTGATAGCGGCGCCGATCGCGAAGGCGACGGCGTGGCGCCAGAAAAGCGCAAAGAAGTTCTTGTAAGAGAAGTATCCTCCGATCGCCAAGATGACAAGAATGGCCGGAGCGATCCGGAATGCGATATAGGTATGGAATCCGAGGCCGAAAATAAGTCCTCCGACGAAGAATGAAAGCAAATTTTTTGTCCGGAGTCCGCGAAAAACGAAGTAGAACGAGAAAAGGAGAATGCATGGAACCATGATGGCGCGAAATCCGATGCGCGAGAAATTGATCGCCCAATAAGACGATGCGACAAGGAACGCGGAGAAGAGCGCGACTCCGCGCTTTTGCCAGAGTTCTTTTGCGAGGAGATAGGCGCCGAGTACGGTCAAGGTGCCGAATATCGCCGACCAGAGTTTGAGCGCAGCGACGCTTGTGCCGAAAAGAAGAAGGGAAAACGCTTGTAAATTGATGAAGAGCCCCTCTCTCCCGTTATTGTTCGGGTAGAAGAACTGGTACTGTCCGGTTTCGTTTGCGCGGAGCGCGTCGACGCCGTTCATCGCTTCGTCTGGATAGAGTCCCGCAGGGAGGTGTTCGATGTTCCAAAAGCGAAGAAAGAACGCAAAACCGAGAAGCATCGCAAGCGCAATGCCGAAGAGGAGCTTCTCGTTCGAGAAAAAATGTCCGCAGAGGTGGCGTTTCATAGGGGAGCTTCTGTTTTTTTTTGGGAGAGCGAACGGTTTCCGAGTCCGCGGATAATTCTCTCTTGACTTTTCTCATTCCGAATATCGTCCGCTGCATTGAAAGATGATATAATTATACCACGAAGAATTTGTTTCTCGTTTTTTATATGCAGCCAGAAGTTCCTCCGAAGAATTCTGAATCAAAAACTCTTGGAACGAGAGTGTTTGATCTTTTGCCGGAGTTTGTGTCGGGGAAGACGTATGACAGGGAGAGAATTGCAGAGAGTCTTTTGTCGCAAGTAAGAAAAGAACCAAAAAAAATTAACAAGTCTCTCCGCGACAGAGTTGTTGAAGCAGTTTTTTTGTCCGAGGATATCGATCCAAGCATGAAGGTTGAAATTTTCAAGCACTTAGGAGAACATGAACTAGTAGAATCTCTGGGATACGGAGAGAACGGAAGGGAAAGGACAGGTAAAGAAAATCCAGAATCTTTGAAAGATTTGAAAAAGAGGATTGGCAGGCTCCTTCCGGAGGCCGTGAGCGATGTTATACGGCATAAAGGAAAGGGATTCTCTGTGAAGACAAACATTGCTCGGTTCTTTCTAGGCAACAGGGAAAAGATATTAGATCTCATCTTAGAAAAAGAGGAAGGTATGGACGGATGGGAAAGAGATTCTGAAAAGAATAAGCAGAAGGTAATTGCTATTTTGAGAAATGTGACTGATGGAGAGCTTCAATCATTGGATGCGCCGGACGGGTTCCGGGAGTTTTTGGGCGTAGTGGCGGATTCTATCGAGGCGCACGTGCCAACAACGATTGATTCAAACTCGCATAAATCTGAGGAGAAAACGGCAGATCAGGGATCGTCGGGAAAAGATGGACAAGAAGCTGGAACTGGAGCAAGTTCAGAGAAGGAAATGGGCGGGAGTAATGAGAGTAAAGCTGGAAATAGGGGAAATGAGGAGATAGTGAAAGGGGGGGGTGATGACGCTACTGATACTGTTTCGGCTTCAGGTGCCGAAGAGGCTTCGCCGGGTTCGATTGATTGGGGTGCCGTGAAAGTCGAATTCGACAGGAGCGGCGGAGAAGTGACAAAAGAGCGTGAACGGAAGAAGGATGAAGGGGAATTGAAAGCGGAATTAGAAGCTGCGAAACGGGAATGGTCGTCGAAGCAGGAAATGGACGCAGCGAGGAAGTCTTTCGATGAGGAAACCGAACAACTGAAGAAGAGGGATAAGTTGGCGGAGCGTCTCGGAGCTGTGAAAGATTTCCGCGAACTCATGGTATTGCTCAATAACCCGGAGTTCCCCGGAATTCAAGGATCCGACATGTTTTATTCTGGCGAGGAGCTCTGGAAGCGCGCAAGCGAAGCAATGCGGACGGGAGACATGAAGTATCTGACACGATCGCACGGGTTTCGCGATACCGTGGACCGTCTGTTTCGCGATACCGTGGATCGCCTTTTGAACGGAGGCCAGGATGATAGAACGGGAACCGCAAAAGAAGATTCCATTATTGAAGGCCTTGGCGTCGTTTCCGATGTGGAGGAAATTCCGGACGAGCCGCTCTCTTCTGCCGAGTCCGCAATAGCAAAAAGGAATGCGCCTTCCGAAGAAGAGGTGGCGCGGGAATTGGAGGAAGCAAGGCGAACAGCCGACAGGGGAACGGAGGCTCTCGTAGACGGGCGGGAATCTTCGCCGGATCAAGAGCAAAAGAAAGAAGAGAGAGAATCAATCGAGACTCTCCGAAATCGAGTCGCGGGACTCAAGGAAGCTGCGGACAAAGCGAGAGATGCTTACCTTCGACTGAAGCGTCGGAACGAGTCGAAATGGTATGACGTGCGAAAATACCTCTTCAGAACGAAAGAAAATCAGGCGGCTATTCCCGATAATCTCGCCGAGGAAATACAGAGCATGGAAGCGAATTGGAAGCACGCATTGACGGAATACAAGGATGCGCGATTGCTTCTCGCAAAGCGGGAATTCCAAGAGTCGCCCGATGGCAAGAAGAGGACGCAGGGCGAAGTGATGGCGGATGCTTTGCAGGAAATGGAATTCCGCAGTTCTATCGAGAACTACAACGCTTTGAAGAATTCCGCGTGGGGAGAGAAGAAAGAGGCTTCGTGGTTCTTGCGCGCACTCGGGAAAACAGAAGAGTGGGCGGAGGAATACCGGAAACTTGATTGGAAAAAGAGGCTTGCCATTTCTGCTGCGGTGGCGGGGATCGGCATAACCGGGGCAGTCGTCGGATCGGCTGGAATTGCCGGTATCGGCGTCGCCGGAGGATTTGCGTTGCGGCTTCTCGGTTCATACGGGGCGGGTCGGGGAATCTACGAATTCCTAGAAACTCGCGCGAATCGCAAATTGACCGAGAGACACGAAGCGGCGCTCGAGGCAGCGAAAGAATTTCCGGCTTTCAGAGTGCTGGAGTTGCGAACACGGGATTATGCCGAGAAAATGGTGCAAAACCTCGCTCAGGCGGAGAAAGAAAACCGACGCCGCGCGAGAATAGGGGTTGTCTCCGGAGTCGCGCTCTTCACGGTCGGGAGCGCATTCGCCTATCGATCGGCGATAGCGGACATGGCGGGAAAGGTAAAAGGCTTGTTTGTTCCCGGTATGCCTGAAACAATGGGTGGCAGTGGGGGAGGCTTCGGTGGTTCGGCAGACCCGTTAAGTAAAGGAACTTGGGGAGCGATGACGCCTGATGAAAGACAAACCTACCTTAAAAATCTCTGGGTTCCAGGGCCTGATGAAGCTAAAATCAACAGTATTTCGACGCCTTCTCAACTCGAGAGCGTGGAAATGAAAGTTATCCCCAAGGGGATCTCCATAGAGAAAGTGCTCGGCGGCAATGCCGAGGCTCACCGGCAGTATCTCGCATTTCTCAATAAACTTGCGGAAGAGAGAAGCGGAGAGAAAGCGAAGCTTGACGCTCTCTTCCAGAAAGGGATGCATCCCGGCGACAGGATTCTCACCGTACCTGGAACTGACGGGAATCCGCGCATCGTCGGAATAGAACGGCTTGGGAAGGGAGGAGGAACCTATTTCCTCAGAGGATACGAAGGGTTGCAAAGCGGGGTTCATGAGGCCGTTTCGGAAGCAGAGCGGGCGGTTGGGGATGCTACGCAGAATGTGGATAAGCCGCTTACTGTTGAAAGATTTGAGGAGGTAAGATTAGGCGCGAATGAAAGAGGAGTCGATTTGAAAGTAGATCTGATGAAACCGATTCCGCCTGGTTCTGATGCGGTAAAAGGCGCGGCACTTGCCGGAGGATCTCTTGCTGCGGGAGCTTTGTTTGGGCGAGCTGCTGTACTCGATAGGGAGGGGAGTCGAGGG
>CAZETL010000006.1:12015-25733 GCA_964515255.1 uncultured Bdellovibrionales bacterium
CGAGGGAATAGCAAAGCGGTTGGAGAGAATGGCGGAAAAGCAGAAGAAAAAGGTAATGAAGGCATGTATGGATTTGGATTTGAAAAAATCTTTCGATTGAAAGAGGTCCACGGAAGAGCTCGGGAGGCATTTAAGCGGCTGAGGGAGATTTCTGTTTCTCAAATCGATGTCACTGCAAAAACCGCAGATACTCGCAAGGAAATATGCCGTATTTTGTTTGATGCAAGTGAGCAGGAATTGGAATCCAGTGGGGTACTGGAGCGAGATTTCCAAGATGTTCTAAACCTGAAACCCGAAAACAAGAATGACTTTTTTGCGCTTCAGATTTTATTCCGCGACAGCGGAGACATGCTTCCTTTGGAGCGAATTCTATTTCGGCCATCCAGGGAGGTTGTCGATATCGTTGTCGAAAGGTTTCTTACTGGAAAAATTCCCGACAGAATTTATAACTCCTAATCTTCTTCGTTTTTTTCGATTTTTTAGCTTCTTCCTATGTCTCTCTCTATCGAACAACTGAAGGTTGATCTCGCAAAGGAATTCGGCCTCGAGTCCCTCCCGCCCGAAAAGCAGCAAGAGCTTCTCGATCTTATGACCGAGACCGTGATGAGGCAGATCTTCCTTTCTCTTGCGGAGAAAATGGGCGATGAGGGAGCTGATGAATTTGACGCGCTCGTAGAGGGCGGAGATATGGCAAAGATCGAGGAGTACATCAAGCGGTATGTGCCGGACCCTGACGGATTCGTGAAGGGAATTATCTCGGAGTTCCGGGACGCGGTGAAAAACGGCGGCATCCCGGGAGATAGTGCAAATGGTGAGCAATGAGATTTCTTGTGCGCGAAATTAACCGCAGTATTTTTATGAAGATTGAACATGGGTTCGGCGGGATGGGCGGCGGAGGTGAAGAGTCTCCAAAGCATCTAAATGAGTTGCCAAGGGATCCTGAAATTGAAGCGCTTGCAACAAATAATGTGGCGGAAAAAGTGCTTTCGGGAGAAGAAGCGGCACTTGCCCGGAAGGGTGCAGAAGTGAAGAATGAATTAAGAAAAAAGGAAGAGGAAATAAGAGGAGGGGAAAAGCAGGAAAAGACTGAGTCGCTTCACCGAGAAATAGAACCACTGAAAGCGAAAGTATCGGAGTTGAGGAAAGAATACTATGCGGCCGCAAAGCGTCTCAGTGAACATCGCGATCGACAACGCGAACAAGGTCTTCTCGCGAAGATCAAGCGGTACCTCTTTTCGCCGGAGGGACAGTCTTCTTCGGGGGAACTTGACGACGTTATGCTGAAGAGTGAATCCATAAAGAGTTTGGAGGCGTATCGGAATGCGAAGAAGGAGCTGAGGGGGAAGCAAGAGGAACTCGCGCGTCTCGAAGGAAAAGATCCGAATGATATTCCAGACGATGAGATGTCGATCTAGGGAGAGTATGCTCTTGCAGCCTCTATTTTTATGATCCGCCAGACACAGATTATGCCTAAAGAGAAATCAAGATCGGAATCGGTTGGGAATGCGCCGGGGAGATTCGGTGAGGGTCGGACGGACGATGTGTTGGATATCTTCGAAAAAGCAGGGATCCCAGATGTTCCGGAGAAGCAGGACAAGCCCGACGAAACCCATCTTGCGCCGGAGAAACCGGAGACTCGGCAGGAAGTTTCCCATGAGAAACAAATAAAGGAAGCGGCTCCTCCCGCGGCTTCCGTTCCGGCGGGAGCGAGTGCGGTTCCGCCAGCTCAAGCGTCCATTTCTCTCGATGCGGATTCTATCCGCAAGATCGAAGACGCGGAGGGGCGAGTCCAAAAACTCATCGAATTTGCCATTGCAAAAGGAGTGGCTCATGCCATATCGATTGCAGAGCATATTGACGCCTATACGCTTGACCGGACAAGGGACCGGCTTGCGGATGAACTTTCCGACGAGCTTCGCAAGCGGGGCATGATACGAGAAGAGTAATATAAAGAGGACAACATGGAATCGTCGATTGATTTGAATCTCATACTCATTCCAGCACTTTTCGCTTTCGGAGCGATGGCGCTCGTTTCTGGCATCTTGCTCTTCGTGAAAACATTTTTGTTTCTCCGGTCGCGAATCAATCGCTCGCTCAATATGGATCTCGAGACGGTCCAGGTGTCGAAACTTGCTGAGAAAAAAGGCGAAGCCCCGAGACCCGACCAATGGAAAGAGGAGATCGGAGCTATGGAACAGCTCCTCGCTTCGCTTCAATCGTTTCGCGGCCTGGATGGGAAAGCGGATGTTTTCGCAAGCATGAAAAAATTCTTTCACGGTCCGCCTGCGGTCGTTTTTGAAATCGCGAATCCTTCAAATGAAGAGGAGTTGACGTTTTATCTCTCTGTTCCGAGGAAGTATCGGGAGCAGATCGAGAAGCAGGTGCATAGTTTTTTTCCGGGAGCCTCCATTGAGAAAGTGAAAGATTATACGATCTTTTCTCCGGGCAGCGAATCGGTGGTTTCGCTGCTCTCGCTTTCGAAATCGCATGCGCTTCCCATACGAACTTATGAGGGGCTCGATGTCGACCCATTGAATGAGATCTCGAATTCGCTGAGTAAACTTGCAAAGGAAGGGGAGGGGGCGATGATTCAGATCGCGCTTTCTCCGGCGGGGACGTCGTGGCGTGCCGAAGGCCGCCGCATCGCGCACGAAATGCAGCAGGGAAAACGCCTGAGAGACGTATACCATGAGTCGCCGGTATTGCACTCCATTGGATCGGGAGCGCTTTCGATGGTCCGCATGGCGACATCGTCGAAGAAACCGGACGAAACGCAGGTGGAAGAGAAAAAGTCGGTGCAGCTTACTCCGGAAGAACAGGAGCTCGTGAAATCCATCGAGCGGAAAGTATCGAAAGCGGCATTCCATGCGAATATTCGGCTTCTCGCTTCGGCTCCGACCAAGGAACGCGCTGAGGAGATACTTGCGACTATGGAGAACGCGTTTGCTCAATTCGAGCATTCGGAATCGAATCTCTTTCGTGTGAGGAGGCTGTCGGGGCGAGCCTTGAGGCCGATTTTGACCGATGCGATTTTTAGGACATTTCGTCCCGAAGAAGCCTCTCTGCTTGGTATTGAAGAGATAGCAAGCTTGTTCCATTTTCCCATCTCGACGACGGAAACGCCGAATATCAAATGGCAGAAGGCTGGAGCGGCGCCTCCTCCTCCGAATATTCCGACCGAAGGGATTCGTCTTGGATTCAATAATTATCGCGGAGCAAAGACTGACATCCGCCTTGCGCCGTCCGATCGCCGACGTCATCTTTATGTGATTGGGCAGACTGGAGTCGGAAAATCCGTGTTTTTGCAGGAAATGGCGAAACAAGACGTTCGGGAAGGGCGAGGGGTCTGCTTTATTGATCCGCACGGGGACGCGGTTGCGGATATTCTCGCGGCGGTTCCCCGCGAGCGAGCCGAAGATGTCGTCTATTTCAATCCGGCGGATATCGAACGTCCGTTCGGGCTCAATATGCTCGAATTTTCGAAACCGGAGGAAAAGACGTTTGTGATCAATGAGATGATCAATATCTTCGGTAAGCTCTACGATCTCAAGCAAACGGGCGGGCCGATGTTCGAGCAGTATATGCGGAACGCGATGCTTCTCATAATGGAAGATCCGGAGACGGGATCGACGCTCATGGAAATCTCGAAAGTGCTTGCCGATCCGGATTTCCGCAAGATGAAATTGGCGAAATGCAAGAACCCGGTCGTCTATGATTTCTGGGTGAAGGAAGCGGAGAAGGCGGGAGGGGAAGCGTCGCTTGCGAATATGGTGCCGTATATTACTTCGAAGCTGACGCCGTTTGTCGCAAATGATATGATGCGCCCTATCATCGCGCAGCAAAAAAGCACGCTCAATTTCCGAGCCATGATGGACGAGGGGAAAATTATTCTCCTCAACCTCTCGAAAGGAAAACTAGGAGAGATTAACAGCCACTTGCTCGGCATGGTGGTGGTCGGGAAGATTCTCATGGCGGCGCTTTCCCGATCGGACATTCCGGAATCGGAGCGGAGAGACTTCTACCTCTATATCGACGAATTCCAGAACGTGACCACTGACTCGATCGCGCAGATTCTTTCCGAAGCCCGGAAGTATGGACTCAACCTTGTCATTGCGCATCAATTCATCGGGCAGCTTTCCGAAGATATCTCAAAAGCGGTATTCGGCAATGTCGGATCGCTCGCGTCTTTCCGCGTCGGTCCCGAGGATGCGGAATTCCTCGAGAAGCAGTTTGCGCCGATTTTCTCGGCGCGCGATCTCGTAAACGTCGACAATTATCGGGCATTTGTCCGGCTTCTCATTAATAACCAGTCGACAAAGCCGTTCAACCTCTCGGTGTATCCGCCGACATCCGGCGATGAGGAGCTTGCCGGATATCTCCGCGAACTCTCGCGGTTGCGCTTTGGCCGAGATGCCGACATCGTGAATCGCGAGATTATGGATCGGACGCGGCTTGCGGACTCGGGACGATTCTAGGAAGACTTCTCTCGGCAGTTCTAAAAAAGCAGCCCTGGAGAAGAGGCTGCTTTTGTCTGACGGAGTCCGCGAGACTGATCTAGTAGAGTTGATGGAAGCTGTCCAACTCAAAGCCGGGATCGACCGTGATTTTCTTGGTTTTCTCCAGCCAGCTTTGCACATAGGGCTGCTTCAGATGGAATTTGAAGTCGCTTTCCGACGAGTAGGCTTCATAGAAGAGGAATGTTGATGGCTCCGAAGCGCTCCTCATGAGATCGAACCAAAGGCAGTTCTTCTCTTTGCGGCTTTCTTCCGCCACTTCTTTCGAAAACGAAACGAACTCCTCAGATTTATCCGGCTGGATAAATACTTTGATGCAGGTACTGTACATAGGGTTTTTATGTTTTGAGTATTTTTTGATGTACTTGGAACTGCTGACTGGAAGGAAGAAAGCTATTTTATTAGAGCTCATCTCAAAAATCCTTCATGACTCGAATTCCGGTCTTTTTCGGCTGCAAACTTTTCAAGCCTCCTCGGAATGACAGCATTATTTCTCGTCAGCTTTCGAAGTTTTCGCTCGAAAGATCCTCAAAATCGCTTCAAAATTATTTTTGAGATGAGCTCTAGCAATATCTGCTGGGACGATGGGGTACACATGGGAACAATTTCTTTCCCTGTATTCTCTCAAAATGGCTCGAATGCGGCAATGGGCTGGAGGTGATACGAGAACGGATGGGGCGGGTTGTGGCGCGGTAGTTTTTTACCAGTCTATATGAGGATGTTACAACAAAGCCATAAATGTTATCCGACATTGACACTGTATATATTTTATGCTTAGATAATGAGTCGGTTTTTCGGCACGGGAGTTGTTTAACAACAAGGAAGTAGATTTCTTCAATCCGATCCAAGAGGTGAAATTCCATGTTTGAAAATATCGAAGGTGTGGTCACAATCGGCGGCGATCTCTACGTGAAGACCACAGTAGCCCTCGAGACTTTGCTTCAAGAGTTGCGTGACACAGGCTATGAGGTTGATGACCTCCGAGTAAGTGAGCATCGAAAAGAAAGGGGGACGACTGTCGAAACGATGGAAAAGGGCGGATGGTCACTCTGGTTTGCTCACATTGATGTTAAACGAGGCAAGTGCAAATCTTGCGAAGGACTTATTAGCACGCGCGGTATTCAGGTGCACGGGCATACGTGCGAACTGTGTGGCGCTGTCACCTTCCTCCGGATCACCGATGGTAGCAAAATTCGTTTCTCATTTAAGGATGAAGAACATTTCATGGTCGATATTTCCATGAAGGCAAAGCGATGGGATACGGAATCTGGCTATTTATACCTCTATCCAGAGGTGCTCGATGGTCTGTGGCTTCGCGGAGAACAAGCGAAAGGCTATTTTGAAAAAAATTCCGATAAATGGGAAAAAGTTTCCGAAAATGGTCAAGAGCTTGTTCGCGTTCGGTATCCAGAACCGTTTGACTATGCCACTACCGCAATTGAAGTGAGCGATATTTATGGCTACTATTGGAACCATGAAGTCGTTCGGGTGTGGGAAGGCAAAGAGTACAATGATTATGGTGACTTTCCCGTACGCGAAAGCATGAGTATTTTCGAGACATGGCATTGGGCTCCTCTCAACTCCTCACCAACCCTTCATAGGAAAGTATTGGGCGCTATCCACAATGGAGATGACAAAGGCTGGCATTACCAAGATGGTAGGCCATGGTTTAACCACAGAAGCTTTTCCGAAATGGGAAAGTTCATTCGGCACTTCACAACATTGGATGCTGATTTGTGGGATAAACAATCTCCACGATTCCGACTTGATGGACCTGGCGGAATTGACGATGTGGCGAATTTTTGTCACGAAGGAGCGCAAGGTGAAAATCGTCCCAACTTTGGGAACATGATTGCTGGTATCGCCAGTATCGTGGAAGGGAAAAAGTTGAGTAGTGCTGAAGTAACAGCAATGGCGGATGCCGCGAGAGATCCGCGCGAAAGTGCAATACTCTCCAAAATTTTCGGGCGTCGTTCCCGCTCTTAAATATTGGACTGTTAGTGGGTGCTACGTAGAAGTCTACATAGCACCTATTTTTTATGAAACAGAAAAGAACTTATTATAGAGATAACTTTTCTCATTTTATCTGCTGGGCCGGTAGGATTCGAACCTACGAATGACGGGACCAAAACCCGTTGCCTTACCGCTTGGCGACGGCCCAAAAAAATATATCCCTCTTCCGTCCTACGATTCGATGATTTTCCCACCGAGAATGCCGATGGCATTTTCGATAAGAGGATCGTTTGGGACGGTAGTGTTCGGGTCGATATCGACCGACAATCGGAGGGGCGCGTGGAAAATGGTAGCAAGGGCGTTCTCGACGGTCAAGCGATGATTTGGCTTCTCGAGTCTCTCTTTATGGAACGCCATCTTGACAGATATGGAGAGGACGACCCCATTTATCTCTCGAGGGCAGCTTGTCGCAAGCGAGAGAGAGAGGCTTGCATTTTGCCGCTTTATTTCCTCAAGGAACTGATTCCAGCGTTCTCGGATGTCTGCAATGGAGACGGGGGCTGCTGCGGGAAGCTGTTTTGAATTTTGAGCTAAGCCGTCATTTCCGTTTTCCGGGAACTTTTTGCTTTGAGTGGGATTTATTTCGCTGGGTTTCTTTTCAGGTTGGGGGAGAACTTCCTTTGTGCGGTTGGCGGTTGACGCGTTGTTCTTCGGGGGCTGAGGAAGAACGGCGGCGGGCTTTTCGAGCGTTCTCTGTATTACTGGCTGATCGGAAGACCCTGGTTGCTCCGGGAAAATAAAAAGAAGGGCCGCGATCTCGAGCGGGATCTCCGGGGAGATGGCATGGCGTATCTCTTTCCTCGCAAAATGGATGAGTTCGAGGAGCCGCGCGAGGTCGGTATGGGAAAAATGATCGGCGAGGCGATGGAGAAGATCGATTTCTTCCTTCGGGGTGCTTTGCGAGAGCGTTGTTCTTGCGGATTCTCCAAGCTTTGCAAAGAGAATTTCTCGAAGGAAATGCGAGACTGCTCCGGCGAAGGAGCGGAAATCGGATCCGGAATCGGAGAGCGAATGGAGCGCGAGGATGCAGCCTTCGAGGTTCCGGGTGCCGAGCGCCTCGACGAAATCGAAAACGGTTTTTCGCGCGCTGATCCCGAGTATTTTCGAAACTTCAACTCCAGTGATGCGGGAGTCCTCGAGGGAAATCGCCTGAGCAAGGAGGCTTTCGGCGTCCCGGAATCCGCCTTCCGCTGAGAGAGCGATCATCTCGAGCGCATCGCGGTCGATGGAGACGCCTTCCTCCGCGGCGATTCGGCCGAGTTTCTCGATGAGAATGTCTGTGGGGATTTTCCCGAAATCGAATCGCTGGCACCGCGAAAGAATAGTATCAGGAATCTTGTGCAATTCGGTTGTTGCGAGGATGAACATTGCGTGCGCCGGCGGCTCTTCGAGTGTTTTCAAGAGGGCGTTCCAGGCGCCGGACGAGAGCATGTGTGCTTCGTCTATGATATAGATTTTTCTTGTCCCGATGGTTGGGAAAAGTTTTATAGTTTCGCGGAGTTCGCGGATATTATCGACGCTATTGTTCGACGCCCCGTCTATTTCAAGGATATCGAAAGCTCTCTCTTCCAAGAAGGCGATGCAATTCGGACATGCGTCACAGGGTTCGGAATGCTCATTCCGGTTGGAACAGTTAACCGATCGAGCAAGAAGCCGTGCGACTGTAGTCTTTCCGGTTCCTCGGGGGCCGGTGAAGATGTATGCCTGTCCGAGAAGTCCCTTCGCGAGAGCGTTTGTCAGCGTCTGAGCTATGTGGGATTGTCCCGAGAGACTGCTCCAGTGATTGGGGCGATACTTTCGATAGAGAGTGGCCATGGCTTTTTCGGGAGAAGAAAAGAGGCTCGCGCCTCTTCCTGGTATATCAGATAAGAAGGGAGCTTGCTACTTCTTGAAGACGAAGAATTTGTAGCCGACAAAATTCCAAAGGAGCGTTGCGATAGAAGCGATCGCGCTCGCGGCGGTCGCCCAGCGGGCAGGACCGAGCTCGAATATGTCCCCGGCGGCATTGATGAGCGCATAGGTGATGCCGGTATTTAGCGCCATCGCGCTTACTGAGACGGCGATGAATTGGAAGAACTGCTTCCGGAGGGTTTGTTCGTCGGTTCGGTGTTCGTCAAAAGACCAGAATTTGTTCCAAATATAGCTGTTTATGATTGCCACGGATACTGAAGCAATCTTGAAGATTGCAATGGAAGTTCCCTCGGCAATGCCGGTCATCCAAATGAGTAAGCTAAAAATTCCAAGATCGACGATAAAGTTCGCGGTTCCGATGAGGCCGAACTTTGCCAGCTGGAAGAAAAAACGAAGCCTCAGGTGGAGCCGAGAGAGTGCATAGCCGATTGCTATTCCGAAAACGCAGACAAGCGAAAGGATAAAAGCGAAGAGCCAGTGCGAAAACGGGAGGGCTATACTGATGTTTTGAAAGACAAACGGAGCGAGCACGCCGATGAAGAGTCCGTTCAGTGCGGCAAAGAACAGGTCCCTGAGTTCAAGCGCGGGCGCAGACGGCGATACTGACCCTTGATTTTCCATAGGGTTTTGCGAATACACGCGAGTTAAAACGACAGACTACTCTTTTTCGGAGGCCTCGGAACTTTCAACTTCTATCTTCTTGGCATCGAGAGAGTCAGCGCTTTCTTCGAGAGTCTTGAAATCTTTCTCCCACTCCATGAGGATGTCTGATTTCGAGGCGAGGGTGCTGGGGGATGAAGTTGGAGCGAGAGTATCGCGGATTGGTGCGGCGAGTGTCGGGGAGTTTCCTAGCATTCCTTTTTGGAGGACGTTTTCGATGGCAGCCCAAGTCGCGGATGGATCGCGGGGACATACGATTGCAACTTCATCTCCAGGACTTGCCTTGAAATAAGTGATCGAAGCGAGAAGAACCCGGTATGGCCGACCGTTTGCAACGACGAGATAGTTGCCATGCTCATCTTGAGCGACGACGCCGATTGCGTGCCGGCGATCGGCAGGACCAATTTGTTTGTACACGAACGAACCATCCTCAGTAATGGTGAGCTTGAGGACGTCTCCCTCGACCAGCTTCGATTTCGAGGCGTAATTCGCTGGAACGGGGTATTGCTTTCCGTCGGAGCCTTGCATGATTTGCCCGTCGAAGGTTCCTTGCACTATGGTTCCGTCTTCGATATCGTCCATCTTCCTTGGGCGTCCGACGCGCTTTTTTCCCTCAAGCTGAAGGAGCATTGCCTTTGCGCTTTGCATGGTTCGCTCGGCATTGGCGATCATTTCGCGGAGCGATTGAATTTTTTGAGATCGATCCTCTTGCATCTCGTGCGATTCTGCATGAGGAGTAGAAGAATTGTCAGTCATGTGATTGCGCGTTTCTCCCTGTTTCCGAGAAACCCTCGGGGAGGGAACGCTCTATTTTTGTTTTTACTTTGAACATGCACGACAAATTCCCGGTATTCGGGCGCGCATCCTCTAATTTCCCTCATTCTAAGATAGCTTGTTCTCCTTGGCAAGAACGGGGCAGACGCTTTCTCGGAAATTTCATTTCCTTGCGGAATATGGTAGATTTCCGGTAGAATTCTCGCGAGCCGCCGCTGTGGCGCGCTTTTCTCTTACTCTTTTATGTCTATCGACATTTTCCAATCGTTTCTCCTTGGAATCGTGCAGGGACTTTCGGAATTTCTGCCCGTTTCGAGTTCTGGACATTTGGTGTTGCTGCCGTGGGTTTTCGGGTTTCCGGATCCGGGTCTTGCTTTCGACGTGGCGCTTCATGCGGGGACGCTCATTTCCGTTCTCGCCTATTTCTATCGAGATTGGTTCAATATATTCGGTATTTGTCGCGATATGCCGGAATACGAAGGGCGTCGCGATATGCTCTTGCTCCTCGTCGTTGCGACGATTCCCGGCGCTATTGCGGGTTTCTTTCTCGAATCTCTTGTAGAAACAGTGTTTCGGCACCCGATTCTCACAGCAGCAATGCTTGCGATATTCGGCGGTTTGCTTCTCGTTGCGGACCGACGAGGTCCAAAGGCGAGAACGCTCAGGGAGATATCGTTTCGGGATGCAGTGGAAATCGGGGCGGCGCAGGCACTCTCGATTATTCCGGGAGTTTCCCGATCTGGCATAACCATGACCGTCGCGCTTGCTCGCGGGTTCGATCGGGTTTCTGCTGCGAGGTTTTCGTTCCTTCTCTCGACGCCTATCATATTCGGCGCCATGCTTCCGCATATTCCTGATTTTGTTCGAGTGGGTGGAAGCCCCGTGTTCCTTGTTGGGGTAATTGTTTCGGCGGTGAGCGGATACGTTGCCATCCGGTATCTCCTTCGTTTTGTCGAGCGGGCGAGTTATCAGGTATTTTTCTGGTATCGGCTTCTTCTTGCTTCCTGCATCGTTACTATTTTTCTTTTCCGGATGTGAAACTTCTCGATGGAAAATCCGTTTCGGAATCGATATTGGATCGGCTTTCTCTGGAGATTCGCGGACTTGGATTCCAGCCGGGACTCGGCGTTATTCTTGTCGGGAATGACCCGGCTTCGCATCTCTATGTTCGCCTCAAAGAACTGGCGGCCGAACGAATAGGGGTTCGCATCGAGAAAAAAGTGTTTCTGGAGCAAACATCGAAAGAGGATATAGAAGAAGCAATTCGAATGTTCAATCGGGACGGGCGTATACACGGCATATTGGTTCAATTACCTCTTCCTCGGCATCTTCCGGTCGATGATATTATCGGCGTTCTCGATCCAGCGAAAGACGCCGACGGATTCCATCAGGAGAATGAAGAACGTCTTGCTCGGGGAGAAGGGGGGCTTATGCCTGTATTTCCCCGCGCTATTCTCGAACTCGCGCGATCGTCGGGGGTGCGCATGTGGGGGAAGCGAGCGGTTGTGGTGGGGAATTCCGCTCGATTCGGCACGGTCATGTGTCGACTTCTCGAGCAAGAGGGAGTCTCTGCGCAGTATCTCCCTTCAGAGGCCTGTGCCGGTCGGGAGGGGCTCGAGATCGTGAAGAAAGCAGGAATTGTCATTTCGGCATGCGGGAAAGAAGGGATAATTTCCGGAGGGATGCTTTCTCCGGGGGCTATCGTGATAGACGGTGGCATTGTAAAAGGCGAACACGGGGTGATTGGCGATGTGGATCGCCGAAGTGTTGAGGAATTGGACGGATGGCTCTCTCCTGTCCCGGGCGGCGTCGGCCCAGTTACGATCGCATGCCTTCTCTCCAATGTCGTCCAAGCAGCAAAATGGCAGAAGGAGGAATAGGGGTGCGGAAATCCAGGCCCCTCATTCGAAGAAAGTATAAAAGTACCGATGAAGGTGCTTTGTTTCTGGTTATTTCCGGAGGAAGAGGAATTCGTTAAGTTCTGACGCATTCAAAGATATCCGTTGGGAGTATCCATCTCTGGAAAACAGAAAATGCTGGAAGGAAATTCGTGTCGCCGATGTATTCTCCGTGTTCGATGAGTATATCCCTTGAATTGGGAATGTGCGACACCCGGACAACTCCGCGTTCTGGAATAATAGCCTCGAAAATTTTATTTCGTTCGAAACGCATTTGGGCAGTTCTCCGCCGATCAAGCCCGGCTGAAAATGCCGGGCAATGCTGATCGAATTGCATGCCGCCGGAGGCATGGCACGACTCTCCTCGTTGCGGTACGAAAACGGTATCCCGCGCATGCTCCACCGCTTCTGCCAGATTCATTGTGTCTCCTCCGCTTGTCGGATTTCAATGTCGTCAAAACTTCTGTTTTGACGACGGTACACCGCAACATTGCTGAACGATTTTGTCAATAAAAATATTCTACGAAGCTACTTGGAAAGTACTGACAAAATACTATAGTTGTGTAAAATACTCACTCGTTCTTTAAGTAAGTACTCACCAGAGCTTTTAGCGCATATTTGTGCCTTAAAAGCTCTGGTGAAACAAATATCAGAGCCCAGTGTCTCCGGGTGAGGAGATGATTCCAACGGGTACAGAAGCCCAAGGAGAATACGATGACCAATTTCGCATCCAATGATCTCACCGCCGACCAGCTCAACTCGTTGGTCAAGAAAGCGGGAGGTCATGAGCAGGTTCTCCGGATTCTGTCCGGCGAGCTCAAGATTCAGATCCTCTCCACGACGAGTGATCCGGACGTAGCGATTCCGGACGAGACCGAGCAGTTCCTGACCGTCAGTTCCGACCTCGCCTTCGGCGAACGCATCTTTCGCGGCAACTACGGCTCGATAAATTGCAGTTTGACGGAGGATATGTTTCCCGTCACCGAAGACCAGCACGGTGAGTGGGAGTGGAAGCTCTTCCGTTTCAAGGAGAACCTTTCTTGCGAAAATTTGATTCGGTTGATCAAGAAAGATGGCTTCGAGCCTGCCCAAACCGGCCACATCCTCACCTTCGGGGAAATCAATCCCGAAGAACAGCGGAAGTACCCGATCATCGGCCTCGGCTCGATCGCCGAGGTCGGCCTGGGTCGGGTCGTCCTTGGACCGTGGAGCGACTACGACAGGCGTGAGCTCCACCTCTATTGGTTCGTCGATGACTGGCGCGACTACTTCCGTTTCCTCGGTGTTCGTCGGCGCTCCGTCGCTTGAGTCTCAGTTCTCTGGTCTTAGGACCTTAGACACTTTGACTCTCGGTTTAAATGGTACCCCCTCTTGCAGCGCAGGAGGGGGGATTTTTTGCTATACCATTTACATTAGCAAAAGCAGTCTCATGGCTACGGCTTGAGAGATGCTGGTCGCAAGCGAAAATGATCGAATGCAAGGCTTTTCCTGGTGCCGCGGGAGGGACTTGAACCCTCATGGGCTTGCGCCCACACGATTTTGAGTCGTGCGTGTCTGCCAGTTCCACCACCGCGGCTTTATTCTTGAAGGAAACTTTCTCCGAGAGTATACTGGAGAAGTCCGAAAAATCAAAGGCTGAGCCAATTTTTTGCATGGGAAATTTTGAATATGGCAAAAGTGATTATTCTCGTCAATCAGAAGGGCGGCGTCGGGAAGACGACATCGACGATCAATATCGCCCGCTATATAGCGGATGCGGGGAAGCGCGTGCTTCTTATCGATCTTGATCCGCAAGCAAATGCGTCTTCCGGCATCGGCGTTGATCCGCGCCTCCTCGAGAAAACCCTGTACCATGCGCTCCTTCTCGGAGAGAAGCTCGAAAATGTCGTCCTTTCGACTCCGATCGAAAACCAGCATCTCTTGCCGTCGTCCCAAGATCTCGCCGGAG
>CAZETL010000007.1:0-3096 GCA_964515255.1 uncultured Bdellovibrionales bacterium
TGACGATGCTGCGCGTCGATGGGAAGCTCGTGCCCATCTCAAAAGAAGAGGTGCTGACACCGACCGATACCCAAGGAATGGCTGATGTTCTTTTGCAGCAGAAAGAGAAAAAGGAACTCGCGGAAGAGGGTCAGACTGACTTTTCATACAATTTTGAAGATAAAGCAAGGTTTCGGTCGAATGTATTTTTGCAAAAGGGATATGTGAGCATAACCATGCGTTTTGTCGGGGAGCGAATCCGGACACTCGAAGAGCTTGATATGCCTCCGTTGCTTTATGATTTTACAAGACAATCGCAGGGTCTCGTACTGGTTGCCGGTCCGGTAGGGCAGGGAAAGTCGACGACGCTTGCGTCCCTTATTGATTACATTAATCACAACCAAGATAAGCACATCCTCACTATTGAAGACCCGATTGAATACGTGTACGTCCAGGACCATTGTATTATCAACCAGCGTGAGGTTGGTCACGATGCTAAGGATTTTTCGAAGGCGCTTCGCGCAGTTTTTCGCGAAGATGCCAATGTGGTGCTTCTCGGAGAGCTACGGGATCTTGAAACAATGTCGACAGCGATGACTGCTGCGGAGACCGGGCACCTTATATTTGCGACATTGCATACAAATGATTCGGCTCAGACGATTGATCGGGTTATTGACGTCTTTCCTGCATACCAGCAGAATCAGATTCGAGCGCAGATGGCGAGTGTTCTTCTTGGAGTTGTCTCACAGCGATTATTGCCCCGAATAGGCGGCGGTCGAGTTCCGGCAATTGAGATCATGATAAAGAATCACGCTATAGAGAACTTGATTCGGGAAAATAAGACATTTCAGATTGACAGCGTTATTGAAACGAGCTTGAAAGACGGAATGGTTTCCATGGACCGGTCTCTTGCAAACTTGGTTCAGCAAGGGATTGTTGATGTTGAAGACGCGTTTCGATACGCAAAGAACAGAGATTATTTTCGCATGCTTGTAGGAAGTCGGACTTGACTCAAAGCAATTAGAGGAAAATAGAAATCAAAACACGAAATACGTATGCGATATTCATTTACTGCGAAAGATTCTGACGGAAATCTCAAGAAAGGAACCGTTGACGCGCTCGATCGAGAGCTCGCCGCAAATCTGCTCCAGAGGAATGGGCTAGTCCCTGTCTCTATCGTCCGTGATGATGCGGGATCGTCTCTCGAGAAGGCGATGCAGAAAATTCTTGATCGAGTTACTCCGAAAGAACTCATGGTGTTTTTTCGCCAGCTTTCGACGCTTATCGAAGCGAGGGTTCCGGTGGTGAGCTCTCTCCAAGCAATTTCGGAGCAAGTGGACAACCGGTATCTTCAAATTGTGGTAAAAGAAGTGTCGAGCGACCTCGAGGACGGGATGTCTTTCTCCGAAGCGCTATCTCGATTTCCTGACGTCTTTTCTCCCCTTGTGGTCAGCTTGATTCGCTCGGGAGAAGTTTCAGGAAATCTCCAGAAGTCAATCTCCTTTATTGCGGACAATATCGAACGAAACTACATCTTGAGTTCTCGGGTGAAGGGGGCCCTTTTCTACCCAGGGTTTGTCATCTCAGTTGCCATTGTGATCGCCTTTGTTGTGATTTCGTTCATCCTTCCGAAATTGACGCAGATGATAAAAGATCTTGGCGTCGAAATCCCATGGTATACGAAAATTATTATGGGATTGGGGGATTTTATGGGATCGTACTGGTGGGCCGTACTCATGGTGATTCTTGGATCCGGAGCCGGACTTTTCTACTACATGAAAAGCGAGGAGGGACATCGGCAGTGGCACGAGATTCAATTGAAGATTCCCGTGGTTGGAGAATTGCTTCGCTATGTTTATATAGCAAGATTCTCCGAAAATCTCAGTGTTCTTCTTTCAAGTGGGATACCAGTAGTAAGGGCGCTTCAGATTGTTTCGGACGTCGTAGGGAACACGGTCTTCCAGTCGGTAATCCTCCGGGCGGCAGAAGAGGTGAAATCAGGGAAAACTATAAGTTCGGTGTTTGCTCGGTCGCCGGAGATTCCGCCGATAGTTTCTCGCATGCTTGCGATCGGAGAAGAAACGGGGAAGATGAATCATGTCTTGGATAGTACCGCCCGATTCTATACGCAGGAAGTAGACAATATTACGAGAAATCTTACTTCGCTTATTGAGCCAGTGCTTATCGTGTTCCTCGGAATCGGCGTTGCGGTGCTTGTGGTTGCTGTCATTATGCCAATCTACAACATTACGGGATCGATAAAATAGCGAGTCCGACTGTTTGACGACGGTTTAAAATTAAACGGAAAGGGGGTTATATGTTGGAAACGAAGAAAACAAAAGGTTTCACGCTTATCGAGCTCCTTATCGTCATCGCCATCATCGGTATTTTGGCGAGTATTATATTGGTGAGTCTTTTGAATGCAAAGAAAAGATCTCGTGTTGCTGAGTTTAAGTCGCAAGCTTCTAGTATACATGCGGCGATTGTGATCGATTGTGATGATAAGGTGTGGAACGGAAGCGCCAATACTATCGATGGGAAGCCAATGCCAAGCGGAGTTACGCTATCCGTTCAGCCAGATTGTTCGGATACATGGGTATCAATAGCGCGCACGGCGAATATTTCTGGAGGATGCGACGCGAGTATGGATGGAACAGGAGTTCTTGCTTGGGGAACGAATTGCCAATGATATTTCGCGAGTTTCCTCGCTAATTTCTAAGATTTAAAAATTTAAGAAATGGTTATGAAGAAAACAAAAGGTTTCACGCTTATCGAGCTCCTTATCGTCATCGCCATCATCGGTATTTTGGCGAGTATCGTGCTCGTGAGCCTCAGTAACGCAAGAGCAAGAGCTCGCGTTGCTGAATTCAAATCGCAGGCATCAAGCGTAGTTGCGGCAGTCACTGTCGACTGTGATGATGGTACTTGGAATGGAACGGCGAACACGGTTGATGGAAATGCACTCCCGAGCGGTATTACATTCACGACGCAGCCGACTTGCACGGTAGCTGGCGGATGGACAAATACGGCGGTTCTGCAGACCACAAATATTACGGGAAACTGTACGGCAAACTTGACTACAAACGGAGTGACGGCATGGGGCGCGAATTGTCAGTA
>CAZETL010000007.1:3196-22739 GCA_964515255.1 uncultured Bdellovibrionales bacterium
GTACGGCAAACTTGACTACAAACGGAGTGACGGCATGGGGCGCGAATTGTCAGTAATAGGATAGATAACTTTGGTTCGCGCTCTCGGACTTTAGCAGGCGGAATCTCTTCATTGGGATTCCGCTTGTTCTTTTGGTAAGAGTCAGGGATATAGTTTTGCTGATTGATGTCCTTTGAACTATCGATGTGGAGAGAGTATACTGGCGACAGGTGAAACTCTTAAGAATAGCTTCTTGATTTTCTTATGGGGATATTCGTCTCTTTATCTTTTTTTGTACTTGGTCTCACGGTTGGAAGTTTCTTGAATGCTGTGCTGTGGAGAATCCGCGAGGGGATGACGCTCGGAGGCCGATCGATGTGTCCGAGTTGTCGTAGAAAAATCGCATGGTACGACAATATTCCGCTTATTTCTTTTCTGATTCTCTTTGGACGTTGTCGCCAGTGCCGACAACCTATTTCCTGGAGATATCCAATGGTTGAATTTCTTACGACGGTGCTTTTTGTGGCATTTGGGAGTACATTTTTCTCCCTCTGGAATATCCAATCTTGGCTGTTAGTTGCGTTTTATCTTGTTTTGGTTTCGATTCTTCTCCTTATATTCTTCTACGATCTTGAGACAATGGAAATACCGAATATCCTTCTTTGGATCGGTGTCGGATTCTCGCTCCCTATGCTCTTGGTGATGGACTCTTTCTCTTTTCTCCCCGTGGCATCTCCGTGGTCATTGAGGTTGTATCAGGGCGTTTTTGCTGGGCTTGTCGGATTTCTCCCGCTTTTTCTCATGGCAGCGATTTCCCGGGAAAGATGGATGGGGATGGGGGATGGCTTCCTCGCATTCCTTATTGGTCTTATGGTTGGTTGGCCGAATATGATCCTTGCGCTTCTCTTTGCGTTTAGCGGGGGCGCCATTATAGGCCTTATTCTTATTTCTTTAAAGAGAAAGGATCTGCAAAGCCGGATTCCCCTCGGTCCGTTTCTTGTCTTTGGCGCGATACTGTCAATTTTGGTGCCGGAGAATTTTCCTGGACTGCTTGTGGTATTTCCTTGGTGGTACTGGTAGCGTTTCTTTATGCTTATTTTCTTCGTGATGCGTTCTGGTTGTGATACAATGGAGAAAACAAAAGCGAACCTTCTATGAAATCATTACGGGGATTTACGTTAACCGAGTTGTTCTTGGTGATAGCGCTAGTTGGTTTCATGAGCAGCGTTGTCTTCATATCTTTTTCTCGCCAGCGGAATGAGACAGCTCTTCGTTCGGCGGCGCGTGAGGTTGCGTCAGCAGTCCGAGCTGCGCAGGGGAGTGCATTATCCGGGGTCAAGAAGGGGATTCCCGTTGCCGATAGCAATCGACTTCTTTGCTCCATTGAAATTGGATCGAATGGAAGCTCTCAGTATCGAACGAGAGTACACTACGAGAATGGCGGGGACGGGGTGTGTCCGAATCCTCCGGCTGAAGAATCAGTGAGTGATCAAGAATCATTCTCTCTTCCAAACGGCATCTCATTTGCTTCGGATTGGAGTGTATTCTTTAGGATTCCAAGGGCAGAAGTATCTTCCGGAGCCGCAACGAACATTGTGCTTTCAAGGAATGGATCTTCGACATCAGTGTGCATCCTCTCTTCCGGAGCCGTGCTTGAAAATTCAGGATCGTGCCCATAATTTTTCCTTTTTTAGACATTGTTATCCTTGGTTATGCATATCTTTGCGTGTCGCAGCCGAGTAAATGGGTTCTCTCTTCTTGAAGTAGTCGTCTCCCTTTTCGTTCTCTCGGTTGGATTTCTCGGTGTGATTCAATTGGCGACTGCGACCCTGAGGAATTCTATGATGGAGCGGGACGCAGTTACCGCCTCCCTTCTTGTTCAGGAGGGGATAGAGCTTGTGTACAATATTCGCGATACGAATGTAGCCAAAGGACAGAATGCCTTCTTGGGAATAGATGCAGGTTCCTCATATAGAATTGATCCGACAAATCCTCTGCTTGTTGGCTCCACTTCTGATCAGCTTGTTTTGAAATTGAGCGGCGGTCTTTATGAACATGGAGGATCTGGATCTGCGACGAAATTTAGTCGGGAAATCATTGTGTCCGGAAATACGGATACTCGAACGGTGACAAGTGTTGTGGTATGGGGAGGGTCGTCGTTTCCTGGAACGGTAAGTGAATCAACATGCTCTCTTTCGGACCACTGTAGCTTCACGACGACGCTCCTCCAAGAGAGCAATTAAAGTTCAATAGCTTTGCTGCGATCGGAATCGATTTACTGAGGACTCTGATTGCGTGTTGCTCTTCCGTGTTTCAAATCCTATATCTCTTCTATGATCTTTTCTCTCAAGAAAAATAAAAAAGGGTTTTCTCTCGTGGAGGTGCTGATGACGATGCTGGTATTCACGATTATCCTCGTGGGGGTTGCGGGGTACTTCACGAATATCGTACGAGCAAATCAGAACTCCCGAAGAATTCTGGAGAATATGGAAGATGTTCGTTTTGCAATGAGCCGTGTTTCGAAAATACTGCGCACATCTGTGGTTATCCGTCCGTCCGGAGGGGGAAGTGCAAACACTCTTCGTGTTTTCGATTATTCTCAGCGAAAATGTCTGGAGTACACTTTCACTGCAGGTGAGATCCGTGAAGCAGTTTCGGTGGGCTCGGTTCCGAGTGGCGCCGAAGGGATTGAAAAACTCTGGTGCGGTGAAACGGGCGGTGCTCCTGCAATGACGCTCTCTTCTCCCATATCGATTGTTTCTTCGACGGGTGGCGCAAGCTTTTCGGGAAGTTTTACAGTTTATCCATCGAATGTTATTTCTGGGAGTGAACAAGCGGGTCGCGTCGTGATGAACGTAACAGTTTCCAGGGAGAATAACTCCTCGACTTTGCAAACAACGGTCTCTCTCCGGAATTTTACGGAGGTAGCTCCATAACGGAATTTGTGTTCCAAAGGGGTTGGAAACTTTAGTTTCCAACCCCTTGTTGTTTTTGCGGAAAGCCGTTACGATGCTAGTGGCAAAAGTCGTCATGAAATTCACTTGGCGAAATATGAGACAATCGAATATTTTTACGAAGGTGCGTCGGGAAGATCCGGCGGATGAGGTGAGTCGGAATGCGCAGTTGCTCATTCGAGCTGGTTTCGTGAACAAAGAAATGTCAGGCGTATACGCGTTTCTCCCATTGGGGCTCAGGGTCTTGAATAAAATAATTGGAATTATTCGGGAAGAGATGAATGCGATCGGCGGGCAAGAAGTTTTCCTCTCGGCTCTTCAAGAAAAATCTCTGTGGGAAAAGACGGATCGCTGGAGCGATCAAAATGTCGACAATTGGTTCAAGACGCGACTGAAGAACGGATCTGAGCTGGGCCTCGGGTTTACTCATGAGGAACCCGTCACCGCCATGATGAAAAATCATATCGCTTCGTATCGAGATCTGCCGATATCTGTCTATCAGATTCAAACGAAGTTTCGAAACGAAGAGCGAGCGAAAAGTGGGATTATGCGTGGGCGGGAGTTTCTCATGAAGGATCTTTATTCGTTTAGCGCAACAGAAAGTGATCTCGATGAGTTTTACGAGCAATGTTCCGAAGCATATCGGAGGATTTTTGAACGAGTTGGCATTGGCGGAGTTACTTGGAAGACTTTCGCGAGCGGAGGAGTTTTCTCAAAATATAGCCATGAATTTCAGACGATTTCCGATGCTGGAGAGGATACGATTTATCTTTCTCGTGAGAAGGGTATCGCAGTGAACGAAGAAGTATATACTGACGAGATTTTGTCTGAACTGGGGTTGCAACGTGACTCTCTCGAAAAGCGAACTGCAATTGAGGTTGGAAATATTTTTAAGCTCGGGACAAAGTTTTCGCAACCACTCGGACTTACTTATCGGGATAAAGATGGGGAAATAAAACCAGTTGTCATGGGTTGCTACGGCATCGGACCATCACGCCTTCTTGGCACGGTTGTAGAGATTCTCTCTGATGATCGTGGAATGGTTTGGCCGGATTCAATAGCGCCTTTTCAGGTGCATCTCCTTTCAATTGGGGCGGAAGAAGAAGCGGAAGAATGGTATGTGAAATTGAGCAAGGCTGGAGTTGATGTGCTTTTCGACGACCGAGACGTGAGTGCTGGTGAAAAATTCAGTGAAAGCGATCTCATTGGCGCCCCATATCGTCTAGTTGTTTCATCCCGATCTCTCGAGAAAGGCGGCGCGGAATTGAAACATCGAACTGGGACGGAGTCCCGCGTTCTCTCCTTCAATGAAACGTTGGAAATTTTTACCAAGAAAGAGAAATGAGAAATATGAGTGATTCCCAAAATCGCTTCCTCATATCAGTTGGCGGTTCGCTTATAGTTCCGGATGGAATTGATTCTGGTTTTGTTCGGCGTTTCTATGGACTTATAACGGAGAAGATACGCGAAGGTTGCTCGTTCGTATTTGTCGTGGGAGGCGGGAAGACAGCTCGGAACTATATCAACGCGGCGTCCTCCATCCATTCAATTGAAGACGAGGACAAGGACTGGCTTGGGATCCACGCAACGAGGATGAACGCACATTTTCTTCGGACAATATTTCGTGAGTGGGCGCATCCGAAGATTAATACAAATCCGCATGATCTTGATGACTTCTATCAGGCGAAGGAGCCAATTCTTGTCGCGGGAGGATGGCGTCCGGGATTTTCGACGGACTATATAGCGACAGTGCTTGCGAAATATCTTGATTTTCCAACAGTTCTCAATCTCTCGAATACTGATGGCGTATATGATCGGGATCCGAATCGGCATCCGGACTCGAAGCGGTATGACCAGATCCACTGGCCAGAGTTTCGGAAGCTTGTAGGGAATGAGTGGAATCCTGGGATGAGTGCGCCGTTTGATCCGGTTGCTTCGAAACTTGCCGAGGAATCTGGAATAACCGTTGTTGTTTTGGATGGATCGGATACGGACAATCTTTCAAGCTATTTTTCAGGAGGGGATTTTGTTGGAACGGTAATTCGGTAGATCAGCCAAAGAGTCGCGGTTTTCTCTGAGACGTATTTAACTTGTCATTTGCCGGATATGCAGATTGCGGTTCAGGCGGCAGATCTCGATGCGGAGCGAATTGATGGAACGAGAGTGTATCTTCTGCGGCTTCTTGAGCGATTCGGAACGATTACTCCGGGAAGTAAGTGGCATCTGTATCACCGAAGCGTTTTCAATCCGTCGCTTTCTCCGCCAGCACTTCGAAACTACGAGGTTCACTCTGTTCCATTCCCCATTTCGTGGACCCAAACCAGATTTGCTTTCGAACTTTTCCGCCTTCGTCCGGATCGAGTGTTTTTACCGATACAAACGGTCCCGTTCTTTCTTCCAAGAAAGACTGAATCTATCGTCACGATTCATGACCTAGCATTTAAAATTTTTCCAGAGCACTTTCCGCCCCGCGATTTGCGGCGATTGAATTGGTTTACCGATTTCTCTATTCGAAAAGCAACAAGGCTGATCGCCGTTTCTGAATCGACCAAGAGGGATATCCTGAAGTTTTATCCCGGGACACGCGAGGATAAAATCCGGGTCGTGTATCATGGTTTCGATATGATCTTGCCCGTAACCGAGGAAGCTCGAGAGAGTGTTCTCGGGAGATTCAATCTCGTATCCGGAGAATATATCCTATACGTCGGCGCGCTTCAGCCGAGAAAAAATCTGGAGCGGCTTTTAGCGGCGTTCAAAATGATTGCCGAGAGATACCCGCTCATGAAGCTTGTGCTTGCTGGCGAGTCGGCATGGATGAGCGAAGGAATCATTCGCGCGAGCGCTCAACATGCATTTCGAGAGAGAATCGTGCTTGCTGGTAGAGTCTCTTTTTTGGATCGGTCTGCTCTCTATCGAAGTGCAAGGATTTTTGTGTTTCCTTCCCTCTATGAGGGATTTGGGCTCCCAATACTTGAAGCGTTTGCAGCTGGGGTCCCGGCTATTTGCGCAGGTAATTCTAGCATGCCGGAGGTTGCGGGAGATGCGGCGTTTCTTTTTGATTCCGAAAGCATCGTCGAACTTGCCGAAGGAATTTCCAGACTCTGGGAAGATACTTCTGAGCGGGGAAGGCTTGTTGAACTTGGAACGGCGCAACTCAGAAAATTCTCCTGGGACAAATGCGCTCGTGAGACGGCGGAATGGATTCTTTCTTAAAAGAAACGATTTCAGGAAACGGATTTTTTTCGGAAATGTTTCAGGGATCAGTCTTGGGTATTTCTCCAAAGAATGAGGGCTCCGAGAAGTGGAAAGGTGATAGCAAGGAGTGTGACAATAATCCCGAGACGGAAACCAATGAGAGCATTTCCAAACACAAATGCCGCCCACATGAGAAATGAGACAAGGAGAACGGAGTCTGCTATGCGCCGTGACCTTGAAGGAGCTGGCGGCATTTTTCGAATAGCGGCAACTCTTTGCTCGATGAGGAGGGCAAGAACAGAACCAAATACGAAGAAAATAACCGCATAGCGAACGGACACAGTTCCCGGTAGGATACTCTCAAATGAGAGTGCAATAGCAAGGGAGAGAAGAGAAAGCTTCGCGATATCACGAAGAAGTATAGAGAGGGCTGTGCGAGCATTTTCCGATGGGCGCGGAAGGCGGAGTCGATGAATAAATCGGGGAAGAAGATTCATATCCTATGTGGCTTCAAATATACTACCAAACGAGCAGATCTCATGGAGTTGTTGAGATGTATCGGGAGAGGACTCGATTTTTAAGTTTAGAAAGTCTTGCGAGAAGTGTATCCTGAGTTACTTTTGTTTCAAAAGAAGCGTCGATTCTCTGAAGGGAGGCTTCTTCTGGGAAATGAAAGGACAGTTCATATGTGTCTCCAGGAAAACTCCGCAGTCTATCGAGAGGTATCGAACAATCAAGATAGGATGAAGACAGGGAGTATCTCTCTGAAAGAGTGCATGATTCCGACGTGGCGAGCGAGTCCAATGAAACGGAGATCGGGTGCCGGTTTCCAAGCCAGAGCTTTCGAATTGTTGGACTGAGGATTTCGCGTTTCTTTCCGCCATCGATCAGAAAGTATCGATTCTCTTTCGTGTCTGCGAGCACGGATCCATCAGGGTGAGGCGTATTGAAGTTTACGGACTTTCCTTTTTGTTCGAGACTGAGCTCCTCATCGCTCACAGTGATAAGATCATCCCATGAATATCCAAGAGAAAGGAAGATATCGACGCCGAGCACTGCCCTTGGCGATGAACCGTCCATGATATACGCGCCATCCCCCCATGCAAGGACGGCTCCGCTCGGAAATCCGCGCCATTCATCTGAGATCGTTTTGTTTTGTACGAATGAGGCGTCTTCTGGGATGGCCCATGTATCCGGGAATCGAAATAAGAACGCTCCTGGACTGACAAATGGGATGAGTTTCTCATTTCTCCATTCGTAGTAGGTGCCGTCAACTTTGATAAAAGTGCCGTCAGGGAGATCGTCTCTTGTTC
Organism: uncultured Bdellovibrionales bacterium; assembly: GCA_964515255.1. GTDB lineage: Bacteria > Patescibacteriota > Minisyncoccia > Moranbacterales > UBA1568. The sequence goes on from CAZETL010000007.1 coordinate 10,638, forward strand.
CAACTACGATTCCGCCATCCCTCTGGAAGGCGAGATCGGAAGATTCTATAGGGAGAAACGATGAAGGATCGTATCCAATGGATCGCACGACTGATTCCGAAGGGAATCGTTTTGCGGTTCCGTTTGGAGCGATCTGATAGAAAGCATTTCCTAGTCGAAGGAGAGATCCCTTTGGAAAAGGAGCTGGGCTTCCGTCGGGATAAAGAAATGCGCGTTGTGATCGTCGAACAGAAACAGTTCCATTTACCAGGGGATTCGAGGCGGTTTCGCCGATAATTCGAATATCGATCTTTGAATAGTCGCCGAACGCGGCAACGTTTCCAAGTAAGGTTCCATTGTGCGGGACATGTCCGTTTGAGAGATCTTCTTCCGTTATTGAGCGAGGGCTCTCAATGGTGTTGCTCTGGGCTTTTGAATTTGCGAAATTAAAGAAGAATTCTTGCGCAGGAAAGAGCGTGACATAAAGAAACAGGATTCCGCCCGACAGAAATGCAGAGAAGATGAGAACTCGCGCGAAGAATAAAGGATATTTCCATCGAGGGGGAAGCGGGGTCATAGTGGTCGGACAAGAAAAATAGATCCTTGCGCGGTCTGGCCTATTCTTCTAGGGAGAGAAAGAGGGTTTGTTTCGTGGGAGATGCCGGATGTTCGCAGAGTGTACCCTTTTACTTTTGTTAGGGAAAAGTTCTTCGAGAGGAATTTGTATGCAGGCGTATCTTCGGACTGAGCTATGAAAAATATTTGATTGAACGGGGACAGGTCAATCCTCGAGAGGTCCTCAGGATTGAAAAAGTATATCGCTGATTTTCCAAAAATCGTGTTTAACGGATCAGAGATCATGGAGAACGGATCTCCCGATGCGAGTCGATCAACAAGCACGAGATCTTTTTCTGAAAATGATCTGGAAATCTCTCGAGTGTCCTCGAGGAGATGAGGGTTCTCTGAGTCAGTTAGGACGGCAAATGTTGAGGGGAGCATCGGAAGTACAAGAAGAAGCGAAAATGCCCCGGAGAAAACGAAGGGACGGACTGATATTCCTGGAAAGTGTAGGCGATACTTTTCAAATATGGACGAGATGCCGAAAGCCGCAAAGAGAATCGCCGGAGTCCAAAAAAAAGGAATGAATCGACGGAGTTCCCAGGGATGATCCGGAGAGATATGCGATCCGAAGAGATACAGGAATGTTGGAAATGCAAGAAAGAAAGGGAGAATTGCATTATACCGTTTTGACTGGAAAAGCGCAGCGAGACCGAATATGGCGGCAACCAAAACCGGAATAAGTCCGTAAGTCCAGAACAACTCAATATTTCTGAGAAATGATGATGCGGAAGAGCTGGAGATTCCGGACATCTGGTTTTCGAGGACTTGCATATCGGAGTATGAATCGAGGAGGGCCTTGCCGATGGTTCGGTAGAAAGGGAGCGTATTGAGCACCCCTATTGTCATCGAGAGCGCAAAGAATGCGGCGCAGGGAACGAAAAGCGAAGCGAATCGCTTCAGGAGGAAGACTCGAGAGCCAGGAAAGAAGAATGGGACGAGAAACGCTATGGGCGCAATAGCGAATCCCTCGATCCGAGTAAGGGAGAGGAGTGTTGCACTGAGCGCTCCGGCGAAAAATCGGAATGCGTTTGGATGTTGTATGAAGCGGAAGAGAAAGAAGTTTAGAATGAGAAAGAGTGGCATGGCAAGATTCTCGCTGAGCGTATTTTCGGATATCCAAAGAAATGGGAAGGACAACGATGCGGCAACGACGCTTCCTAATGCAAATGGAAGCGGGAGTGATTGGCGAACAAGCACGAGTATTGTTACCAGGGAAAGAAAGAGAGTGAAAGCGTTTGCGATGGAAAGTCCGGCGAGGCCGAACAATGTGAAATTGCCGGAGAGCCAGACGGTATATCCCAACGGAAACTGAGAGATAAGGGATCCATCTGGTGAATAGAAAAATCCCGGGAAATTGAGCGCCTTTCCCGCGCCATAATACTCAAAGAATGTGTGAGCGATGAGGGATTGGCTTTCAAGGGACCCTCCTGTAGAGAGTCGAATAGCAGCGTTCGCGTATGACCCTTGGTCTCGCCCTGAAAAGATGGTCGGGGCAGATAGAGAGGTTGATAGCATGGCAAAAAGGAAGACGATGCCGCCGAACGAGACAAGCGCCGCGGATGGCCGCAACTTCCAGAGAGAGATGATGACGCCGGAGAAGGCTATAGTTGCCGTAGCGAGCACGAGTCTCCCCGAGAATAAACCGAGGATAGCGAGAATACAAAGAAGAGAGATTGATAGAAGCCACGCAAACGACACTCGTTCGAGAATAAGAGGGTCGCTCTCATGAGGGTGAGAGGGCGGATTTACGTTTGAAGGAGATTCGCTTTCCATGGCAAAAGTATAGAGCTTTTTGCTTCTCTGGGCAAAAAATTTCGGTTTTGGTACCATAGAGTCATGAAGAGTCTTTCGGTCCAATTTGGGAAGTTTAAATCGTCAATTCGAGAAGAAGGGATTAGGAGGGCGATGACGCGATTGATTTTTGCTTGCGCGTCAATGGTGCGCCCGATTCCTCGAGGAGATGTGCTTGTCGTGAGTGGCGGAACCGGCGACAGTGCCCGGTATCGATCTCGCCATATCGCAGAATCATTGCGATATCAAGGGATCCGGGCATCAGCCTCGGCACAGGGATCAATTTTTCTCCCGTTCCAGGCGAATCATTTTCGTGTTTTCGTCTTTCATCGCCCAATATGGAATCGGAGATTGGAGATACTTTTTCTGAGGCTAAAGGAACTCGGGAAAGTGGTCGTGTTCGATGCGGACGATCTTACATTTGACGCCGATATATTTCGAGGAACAGCCGCTTTTGAGTCGATGAATCAATCTGAGCGGAAATCTTACGAGCAGGGTCTTGGGAAAGAGTTCTTGGACGATCCGTACGTGGACGTGGCGACGGCAAGTACGCCGTTCCTTGCGGAGAGACTCAGCTGTCTTCAAAAGAAGACCTTTGTAATTCGAAATCGCCTCTCCGTTCGAGATGTTGAGATAGCGGAGAATATTTCGGCTTCTAGGGCAGAGAATGCGAAGGATCGGGTAGTAATAGGCTATTTTAGCGGGACAAGGAGCCATGATCGCGATTTTGGCACGGTGTCAGGAGTGTTGTCTCAGCTCCTTCAAGAGCATCGGGGATTGCAGCTCCGTCTTGTCGGGCCGCTTGCAGTCCCTCAGTCACTTGGTGCATTTTCTGATCGAATCGAAAGACTTCCGTTTGCTTCAAGAAGGAAGCACTTCGAGAACATTGCTGGCGTTGATATCAATATCGCACCGCTTGAAATTGGCGACTCATTTTGCGAATCGAAGAGCGAATTGAAATTTTTCGAAGCGGGTATTGTTCGAGTCCCTACGGTTGCTTCGGCGACGCGGACATTCCGAGAATCGATCGAGGACGGTGTCGACGGATTCGTCGCGATGGATGAAAAGGAGTGGAGAGAAAAACTAAACCGTCTTATTTCGGATGCTAAGCTTCGAAGAAGAATGGGATGTCAGGCATACGAGACGGCGAGAATTGGTTATGCGGCGGATACGGCGAGGGATGATGAATACGTTAACTTCTTGAGGAAAAACATATGAAAGTTTTGGTGACGGGCGGCGCCGGATTTATCGGATCCAGCGTGACGAAGGAACTCGTTGATCGGGGAGATGAAGTGGTGATTCTGGATAATTTCAATGATTACTACGATCCGCAGTTGAAACGGGACCGAATCAGCCTCTTTCTGAAGGGGGTGAATTTTAAACTCTACGAAGGCGACATCCGGGATGAGGCTTTTGTCGAGGGTATCTTTGAGAAAGAGCACTTGGACAAGGTGGTGCATCTTGCTGCAATGGCTGGAGTCCGGAATGCTATTCGAAATCCTCTGCTATACGCCGACGTGAATGTAAATGGGACAATCGTACTTTTTGAGGCTGCGCGGAGGCACGGTATTAAAAATTTTGTTTACGCGTCATCGTCAAGCGTGTATGGGGGAAATACAAAAGTCCCGTTTTCCGAGGCGGATGTCGTGGATTCGCCGGTTTCTCCATATGCGGCGAGCAAAAAAGCTGACGAACTCTTTGCTTCCGTATGGAGTCATCTCTATTCTCTCCCGACAACTGGCCTTCGCTTTTTTACCGTATACGGACCGTGGGGAAGGCCGGATATGGCCCTCTTTAGTTTCACAAAGAATATTTTCGAGGGAAAACCGATCGAAGTCTATAATTTCGGGGACATGGTGAGAAATTTCACATATGTGGATGACATAGTGTCTGGAACTATAACGGTACTCGATGCGGATCTTCCTGGAGCGAATATCATGAATATTGGCGGTGACACAGGGGAACAACTTTCGAGATTTATCGATGTAATAGAGGAGAACGTTGGAAAAAAAGCAGAGCGGAAATTACTTCCTCTGCAGCCCGGGGACGTCCCGAGAACGGTTGCGGACATTTCCAAGCTCCGTTCGCTTGGTTGGGCGCCGACTACTCGGATAGATGTCGGCATAAAGAACTTTGTTGAGTGGTATCGAGAATACTACAGAGTGCAATAAAATAATGAATGCAATGTTCCTGAAAGATCGCGGAATATGAATATCGGAAATCTGAAATTTGTTCCCGTGAAAGACCATCCTGAACTGGTCTCGCCGATTGTTTTTGGGGCTGTTCCGAGATTGGATCGTGCCGAGCAAATACAAGTTGTGGAAATTGACCCTCGCTTCTCCGATACGAATGTATTCTGTCTCGAGTATCAAATTGGAATGAACCGCGTTGCCAATTGCGTGATTCTCGAGGCGAAGCGCGCAGAGAAGGGCTGGCTTGCCGCTTGCGTGGCTCTTGGAGATACTCGAATTGATGTGAATGGACTGGTTCGCCGGACGCTGAATGCGCGAAAAGCATCTTTCGCCTCCATGGATGAAGCTGTAGCCCAATCTTCTATGGAATACGGCGCCATTACGCCGATAGGATTGCCTGATGGTTGGCCTATTTTGATCGATCTCGCCGTGGTTCATTCCGAATATGTGATTATTGGAAGCGGCTTGAGGAAGTCCAAACTTGCAGTTCCTGGGAATTTGCTCGCCTTTCTTCCCGATGCATGTATCCTTAAAGGGGTTGCAAAGGTGTTGGAGTGAGAAAAGAATTTCTTGAGCCGGGACTTTTTTCCAGTCTCATTGGTCCTCCCGGATCTCTTCGAAAGTGTTCTTGACCTCCCGAAAAACGATTGAGAGGAGAAATCCAAACGATAGTCCGACCGAGAGAGCAGCAATCAGTGCAAGAAAGGTATCTTTCAGAAACCATGGTTTATACTGAGAGATCCGATGATTGAGTTCGATGAGATCGGAGAAGAAATTTTCGTTCCGATAGATGGGACGGAAGGAAGCGGATTCTCCGGGAATCGACTCTCCGTTTATGGAAAAGGAGAGTTTTTCGCTTGGGAGCGTATTTGGTATTTTGAATACGGAGGCTTTTTTCGATCCTTCCTTTGGTGTGAAATCAATCCGGAAACAGAATACCTCTCCGGCCGAAATGGGGATGGGCTTGAAAAAAAAATCAGTGGTGTTGTCTGAGTCGAGCGTCGTGAGGAATGCGCTCTTTTCGCGAAGAATCGTTTTGCACTGCTTGTCAAAGAGTGCGAATGAGAGAGTGCCTCCATTTTTGATGTTTGATCCGCCAAAGAGAACACTGATGCCTGAGAGGTGATTTCTTGATGCAAGGAACGTTTGTTCTACTCCGGACTCGCTTATTTTGACTTTCTCTCCCTTCTCGATTGGGAAATGCGCAGCAGGAAACCCCCATTTTTTCGAGAGGTCGAATGTAATAAGCGTCGCCAATACGAGTATGCTTATGAGGAAAAACCTTTTTGATGGGAGAGGGAACATAGTTTCCTACAAATAGAATCGCGGTAAGATGACATCGAGGACGACATGCCAGTAGAAAAAGAACATGAGAATGGCGCCGCTGAGAAGCGTGTTCCTAAAAAAAGAGTATCTCCCGAGAATCATGCCGAAGCCCGCGAAGACGAGTATGAGGTGCGTTGCGAGATTCGGAAGGAAATATCGACCGGGCGTCCCAAGGTCAAGCGAACCGGTTGCAGCGAATACATTCCAATCGGCGAGGCGGATGCCAAACTGAAGAGCGAGAATCATGCCCATGAGGAAGACAATAAATTTTTTCTCCGGCAGGAAGCGAGGTTTATTTCGAGAGAAGAGGAGGAGTATGAGTCCGATTGTGGCGACCGCTTCAATCGGCCAGAGAAAATCCGTAAAATGACTTGTTAGGGCGCTCCTGTTCCAATCGAGCGTTCCCCAGTAGGTGCGGGAAGAGAGGGCGAAGCGGCCAAGAGTGAGGCTCTCTTGAAGGTAGTCCCCAAGCGAGAAGACAATCTCAGTCGGAGATCCCTTCAAAGGGAGTAGTCTCGAAAGAGGATATCTTGTTTCGAGGACGGAATACGCAGCAAATAGGATGGTAAGGAAAAAGATACCGGAAATTGCAAGTTTTTTCGAATGCGCGAGCTTCCCGAATAGGGTATATCCAATGATTCCAAGAAAAGCGACAAGGAGAACAATGGCAGTTCCCTTTGTGAGAAGCCCAAGCGCAAGAGCAAAAAGCATAATGGAAGCATTCTTCCAGTTCAGCCCGTCACGCAGGGCGAGTGTTCCGCTCCAGGTGAAAAGAAAGAAGAGCGGAATGAAAAGAGCGTCATAGTTGATATTGGTCGTATACATGGAGAATTTCGGCTGGAATGCGACGAGTCCAGCAAAAAGCAGGCTAGATATTCTATCGAAACCAACTGTTCTTGCGATGAGGAATGAAAACAAAACAGCGAATGTTCCGAGAAGTACCGAAAAGATTCGAAGCAAATAGAAGCGAACGAGAATGTCGTATCTGGCGAATAGCATCTCGATTTTTGAGGCGATGGTATGGTAAAGACTTCCTCTCACGATATCTGGGTTTTCAAAAAAATTGCGCGGCTGCCATTCTCGCTTCAGGATTTCCTGCTCATTCTTTCCCTCAGAAGTCTCGGAAAAATCAATGGTGTTATAGAGGCCGTTTCGGATATCGTCGATGCCTGACGCTTGTCCGGTAAAGAGGATTTCCTCGGAGAAATTGTAATCCAGGAAGTTATTTTTTTTGTCGAGGTGTTTTCGATCGTTCTTCTCCCACGTTCTGTCGTTTGGCTCGTTGAGATACTGTATGGAATTGTAATGCCTCGCCTCATCCTGTCCCGTGAAAATAGGAAAAAGTGTTGCCAAAAAGACGCCTTTCAGGAAGAATGCAGCAAGAAGGAGGAAGAGAAGAGGCGTCTCGCTGGCCGATCCTCCAGCATGTTTCTGAACTGTCTGTTGGGGGAATTTCATACCGGGAGTATACTACAAACGCACTGTGAAGGCATTTTTGTCGGATGCGCGAACAGGCGATTGAAGCTGGTCCTTCTCCGGGCAACTTCTGTGGAAGAAATAAGGCAATGTGATGGTTTCAAACATTCTTATAGGCGGAACTGGCTTTATTGGAACGGCGCTTTCGATGGCGTTGGCGGAACGAGGTGAACGAGTAGTCTCTATTTCGCGTCACGGCCGACATGAAAGCATCTCCGGGGTTCTTGATGAATGCTGTGATATCGCGGATGTCCGGAAGTTGAGCAGTATTGTGGACAGGGGAACAGATATTTTTGTCCTAACCGGTCAGGTTGGTCCCGATTTTGATTCCGGGAACGAAATGAAGAATCTCGGAGGTATTGCGGGAGTTCTTGCGAAGTCCACTGGCAAGAGAATCTTCTATGTTTCGTCAGCGTTCGTGTATGGCAACACCGATATCCCGGCAGAGGAATCATTTCCCTGCAATCCGATAGAGCCGTATTCGATATTTAAGCTTGAATCTGAGCGATTGCTTCAAACATTGCTTTCTCAACATCGTCTCGTTGTTTTTCGAGTTTCAAATGTCTACGGATCTCCAAAAAATAGGGGGATTATTGGGCTTCTTTTGAAGAATCTTTTTGAATCGGACGGCGGCATAGTTCGAATCAATGGCGATGGAAGTCAGACAAGAGACTATGTCTTCCTTGATGATGTTATTGAGGCTATGGTGGCAGTCAAGGAGACGAGTTGCGACTTTGGTTCTGACACAGTGAACATTTCTTTCGGAAGGAGCTTCTCGGTTCTTGATATCATAAAGAGCATAGAGGAGATTTCCGATAAGAAGCTTCGCTATGAGATCACAAATGTTTTCCTTGACGAGATCCGGGACATGCATGTTTCGAACGAAAAACTGGGGAGGAAATACGCATATAAGCCAAAAACAAGTTTGCGCGTCGGCTTGCAAAAAACAATTGCACGGTATCGAGAGGCTTACCGGGAGTTGAAGAATAAGCCCTCATCTCCGGAAAAAAGAGTATGATAATTCCATTAAAAAACATCCTTATTGTCGGAGCTGGAAAGGCTGGGAGATTCCTCTACAGGGATATATGTGAACATTATCGAGGTTTTCGCATCGTCGGGTTTATCGATGATCGTCCCAAGAAGAACGGAAATCTCCCTACGCTTGGCGGAATCTCCGATTTTCGAGAGGTAGTTCTTACGCATCGGGTGGATGAAATAATCATCGCGATTCCGTCGGCAAATGGAGAGCTCATGCGAAAGATATTGCTCGCAAATGCCGATAACCGGATACCAATCCGGATTGTTCCAAGAAACCAGCGAATTATTAGTAGGAGCGATGTCCGATACGAGGAGGTGCGAGACATCGCTCCCGAGGATTTCCTTGGTCGCCCGTTTATTGACAAGGATATCGAGGATCTCAGGAAGTTCTATTCGAAAAAAACAGTTTTCGTCACCGGCGGGGCAGGATCGATTGGATCTGAGATTGTGCGACAGCTCATCGATATTGGAGTGAAGAAGGTGATAGCATTCGACCATTCAGAATATCTCATCTTTCAATTGGAACAACAATTGAAAGAACGAGGCCAGAGCGAAAAATGCACGCTTATTATCGGGAGCATTCTCCATTCCAACAAATTGAATTCAGTACTCAAGGAGTTGAAGCCAGACATTGTATTTCACGCGGCAGCCTACAAGCATGTCCATCTCATGCAAGAGAACATTGACGAAGCAATATACAACAATGTCATCGGAACCAAGCGAGTTATCGACGCGGCCATTGAAAATGGGATCAAGCTCCTTACGTTCATTTCTACTGACAAGGTGGTGAATCCGACAAGTGTCATGGGAGCGACCAAGAAGCTCTGTGAATACTACGTAAGGTCGATCAAATCGGCGAAGACGAGATTCAATATCGTCCGTTTCGGAAATGTGATTAATTCAAACGGTTCAGCGATCCCTCTTTTCGAGCGACAGGTCGCGCTCCATAAATATGTGACGGTAACGCATCGGGAAATGAAAAGATTCTTTATGTCGGTTCGGGAAGCGGCATCGCTTGTCATCGAGAGCACTGCTTTCGGAAAGAAGGATTCGATACATGTTTTCAATATGGGGGAACTGATCAGTATTTACGAAGTGGCCCTATGCCTTATTCGTTCCAAGAATTTGATTCCCGAAATCGATGTGGAAATTCGGGTTACAGGGCTTCGGAAGGGAGAAAAAATGATCGAAGAACTCTATACTGAGAACGAGAAGAAGGACCTAGGGAAAACCCCCATGGGGAGCATCTTCTCGCTCAAGAATGACGAATGCTGCCCTGTTGATATTGGGGGAGTGGTGGATTCTCTCGAGGAGACGGTCAAACAAAATCCAGAACAGCGAATTGTCTGGGAGTATTTGAAGGGGCTATTTCCTTCGTTGAAGAGTCAATAAGGTCTGGTGCGAATTATGGGGATGGACTTCATTTCGGTTCTTGGTCGGCGTGTTGGTTTGGATCTTTCGTATCTCTTCGCCAATGGTTTTTGGGTGATTCTCCGCTACGGAATTACCGCGCTGCTTGGTCTTGCGCTTACTATCGGCTTTGCACATCTCGCCTCGAAAGAATTATACGGACAATACCAGTTCGTTCTCTCGATCATTTCGTTATTCTCAGTCTTATCTCTTCCTGGATTTAACACTGCGGCGCTGAAAGCCGTCTCCCTTGGCTATGGAGCGAAGAGCATTCAGAAAGTTGTTCGATTGAGTTTTCTTTCGAGTCTCTTTGCTGCGCCCCTTCTCATTGGATATTCTTTATACGCATATTTTCTTGGAGGCAGGGCGAGTTTTTCGCTTGACGTGTTCGTTTCTCTTGTTGTGGGAGCACTTCTCGTCCCATTCTTCTATGCGCCGAACACATGGTATGTAGCATACGAAGGGAAGTCTCTTTTCAGGCCCGTGACGATACGCATAGCCATCTCTTCATTTCTGGTGACCTTTGGTTTGCTCTCGGTTTTGTACTTTGGCGGGAATCTTCCGACGCTTGTCGTTCTTTACTTCGGACTGACTGCTCTTCTGTCATGGATTTTTTATGGCGACGCGATTCGTTTTCTCGGCCCCGGAATGAAGGGAGCGGAAGCTGACGGCATACATGTGGGGTACGGTCTTTCGGTAACGGTGCAAAAATTTATTCTCGGACTTTCAGAAAGCGTGCCGCCGATTCTTCTATCTCGATTTTTTGGTTTTGAATTCCTCGCGATTTTCCAAATAGCAAACTATTTTTTGAACACGCTCTCGGGAGTTGTATCAGCTCTTGCATCGCTGTATCTCCCGAGACTTTTCAGATTCGAGGGGTTGATGCACAGAAGGATACTTCTGCAAAGTATCGTTGCAGGATTCATCTCGCTGCTTGTTCCGGCGGCATTTCTCGAAATAGCATTCCCTATCATTTATGGAGATGAATACTCCGAAAGTTATCGACTTGCCTGGCTGCTTTTGCCGCTTCTGGTAATATTCCCGCTGCGAATCTATCTAGTGAATTTTTTTACAGCGCAAGCAAAAAATGTTCCCGTAATCGCCGCGTGCCTTATTTCAAATCTTTGCGGGATTGCAGCTTTTCTCTTCCTCAAAGATGGGGGTCGGCTATTTGCGTCCGCGGCTTACGTCTACTCGCTTTCCCTTGTTGTTGTGACGATATTGCTCCCAATCTATTTCTTCAGAGATTCCAAGAAGACGGATTCTATTTGAGCGGATACTTTATCCGCATCGAATCGACTTTGATAAAGTTGCAGAGAATTTCTTGAAAACTCCTCAAGAAGAGCGGGATTCTTGAGGAATTTCTCCACTGACTCAGCGAGGAATCTTTCAATGGGCTTCAATTTTCCTTCTCGCTGGAATCGAAAGAGGTCGCGATAGAAATCCGATGGGTTATAGTATTTTCCAAGCAATCGGTATGATTGTGGATCGTAGTCTTTGAGGGGGTGATCTGGAAAAATAAAACCATTCTTTCCTTCGATGACGGTTTCCTTGGTGGCATACTGGTCAGTGATAATGAGCGGCATGCCATAGGCGAGTCCTTCGATAAGGACGAGTCCAAACCCCTCTCGATACGTCGGTAGGACGAGAATATCGTGGGATTGATAAACATGGACCATTTCTTGTTCTGAGAGCTTCGCATCGAGCAGGGTGAGTCCAGGGATTTGTTCCATGCGCTCGACATCTTCCGGCCGAAGCATGTGGGTTGAAGTGAGCACGGTGAGCGATACATTCTGATAGTTCTTTCTCAGCTGTTGGTATGCCGCAACTGTTTCTTTCCCGCCTTTGATATAGAACGTGCCAGGGAAGAGAAGTTTGAGGTTCCCCGCAAACCGTTTCGGGAGGCAGTCTATTTTCTCTATAGCCGGAGGGTATATGACGATGCTTTTTTCTTCGAAGATCTTTCGGGTTTTTTCTGAGTACTGGATTGTGGAGTAGAAGCTCTTCATTGAAGCTTCGCTGAAGAATACGAGTTTTTTGCAGTTCTTCCTTGAGGCGAGAATGGATACGATAAACCGAGCCACCGGGTTTTTTGCGATGCTGAGATCGTAGTTGTAGAGAGAAAGGCCTGTTTCAAGATAGATACAGTACGGTTTCCTCGTTATGACGAGACACCCATAGGTGAAGTACAGGTCTCCTTGCCTATCGAGACGAATCCGAACATTCGGAATGCCGAGAAGTCGGCGAATTTTCGTGACGATGTTCACCT
>CAZETL010000008.1:0-8398 GCA_964515255.1 uncultured Bdellovibrionales bacterium
GCAGTGTCTCAGTCCCAATGTTGGGGGCCATGCTCTCACACCCCCTACCCGTCAAAGCCTTGGTAGGCCTTTACCCCACCAACTAGCTGATAGGACGCAGGCTGATCCCCGAGCGATGAATCTTTACTCCGTAGAGCACATCGCGTATTATTCCGCCTTTCGACGAATTATTCGCGACTCGAGGGAACATTCCTACGTATTACGAACCCGTTTGCCATGGGTCTAAACCCATTCGACTTGCATGCCTTATACATGCCGCCAGCGTTCATCCTGAGCCAGGATCAAACTCTCAATAAAGATGATAGTTCCGAAAGTATTCGGACAAGCCGAATCATTGCTCATCTTGGACAATGCGAGACTTTCGGAAAAGATTGGTCAGACAATCGGATTTGTAGCACCAACGTCCCGTTGGGAAACACTCTCCACAAATCCGATCGCCTGGAGCCAACCGAAGAATTTCCAGACTGTGGATTGACCGCAAAAAATTGCAAGTATACCTCACATCGAATTGTCAACGAGCACTTAGCGATAAAGAAAGAGGCAAGAAGCCTCTTTTTCTCGCTCCCAGAGTATAAAGGAGAGAAAAGCCCCCTGTCAAGCCCCGGCAGATCAGGAGAAAGAAACTGAAAGAAAATGCTTCATTTCGACTATTTCCTCTTGTTTAAGAAGAGCAAGAAAGCAAGCGGGGCCACCATCCATACAAGTCTCGCAACAGGGGACGCAAAGTAACTGAAAACCGTGGCAGAAAGAAAGCTTAGCGCAAATGGCTTCGAAACCAAGGAAAGTATAATACTAAAAGCAAGCCCGGCTCCAAGACAACCCATGACAAGCACCCTTGAGAAAAACGTAGACATCGGATTCGAGATATGAATGTCCAGTATATAATCTCCAACCGCAACCAGAACGACCAAACTAACAGCGAAAGAAATTGCTCGTCCTTCTGGAATAGACGAGAGAACCGGAGCAGGAATCGTGAGGGAAATCGCAAAAGCAGCGTACGAGAAGACTACGACGCCAATTAGCCGCGTCCGCCCAAGCACGAAAGCAAGGGCGACGCTTGCCGCGATGAAAATAAGGAGGAACGAGAGATCTCCTGCAACTTTCGCAGGAATAAAAGTCGAAGCCGCTGAGAGGAAATTCATATGGGAAAGAATTCGACCCAAGCGTACACCTCGACAAATCCATCGTCAACGCTTGCCGAATGCCCCCTAAATCAGATACCATAGAGGAAATTCCTTTATGAATCTATGAGCTCAGCCGCGCGCAACATTCTCTTCTGGATTCTTGCCATCTCTTTCCTCATCACGTCTCCAGCCATCATTCTCTATGTGTCCGGTTATCGATACAGTTTCAGTCGTGGGATTTTCGTCTTCACAGGATCTATCTCCGTGTCATCAAATCCGACAAACAACATTGATATCCAAGTTGATGGACAGCCAGTCTCAGCGCAAGTGAGCCAAATAAACAAATCTTTCCACATCGAAGGATTAAAACCTGGAATGCACCGGCTACAAGTGTCCGCGCCCGGCTTCACCACTTGGAACAAAACCGTTCCCGTGCGGAGCGGGATTGCAACTGAATTCTGGAATATCCTCCTTACTCGGCAAAACTATTCCCCTGAGAATACAACCCTCCCCGGGAAAGGCCTCGATTTCTCCTCGCCAGACGGAATACGATTCATCGTTCCGCTCATGAAAGATAATGAGCTTTCTCTGCTGTTTTTCGATCGGAATTCCGGTGAAATGCGCCAAGTATTTTCTTCTTTCCAGTTCGATTACCCAACGCAGCCATCTGAGAATCCCATTCTCTGGTCTTCGAAAAAGGATTCGCTTATCCTTATAGCGCTAGTCTCCCGAGAGACAGGTCAACAGCACTTTCTCATCATCGATACCGACACCTCTGCCGTCATAGACGCAAAAGATATTTTCAGGACAGAGTCCATACGAAGTGTTCGATGGAGCCCGAGTGCATCTTCAATAATCGCCCTTTCTGGCTCCATGCTTTCCGAGGGATCATTTTCCGATTTCGCGTCAGAGCCACGGATTATCTCTGACAATGTCGCCTCGTACGACATATTGGGAAATTCTATCATGATCCTCGAAAATGGAACCGGAACCATTACCGAAATCCCCACACAAAATCCAGAACAAAAAAAACAAATTACCACAACCGCACCCGAAAAACTCCCCCTCGATCAATTGACTGATTTCTCCGTCATTTCGTACGATAGAAGCCGGATAGTCCTCAATAATCCAGAAAAAGGTCTCGCATTCGCCTACAATCAGGGAGAAGAGTCGGAGACTATACAGCAGCTGCCAAATGGAACTCGCGGAGTTCAATTCTCCGATGATGGAAAGAAACTTCTCTCTTGGACCGATTGGGAAATCACTGTCACGTTTACTCGAGCATGGGAAGTTCAACCCGTAAGACAAGAGAATCACCAGGTTGATATCGGTCGGTTTTCGAGCAAACTTTCATTCGTACAATGGGAGAAAGATTACGAGCACATTCTCTTCCTTCTTGATAAAACATTCTTTGTCACTGAGCTCGATGATCGCGGAGAAAGAAACACCTCTCTTATATTCTCAGCCCCGTCAAAACCAGTGCGCATTCTCTCTTTCGGGCCGAAAAACCAAGTATTTTCACTCCTACCAGCAACCAACCAGAATGAAAATTCGGAACTCTCATCTATAATTTTCCCTGAACCAACAAGTTTCTTTGGATTTGGTAAGTAATAGCAAGCGATAGAATAATAAGCAGAAAAAGAAGAGGCTCGTGATCCAGTGATCCAAACCCGCGACCAACTACAGGGAATTTTTTTGAAATCCTTCCCACGAAAACGAAAAGTCCCCCTATACCACACAAGCAAGGGAGACTTTAATAAGTAAGCAAGTAAGAAAGGAAAGTGCGTCCACCACTGCTCCCCACTACACCAAAGCGCTTAGCCTAACGCTTCGACCACTGAGGAGCGCGACGAGCCTTCTTAAGACCCGGTTTCTTTCGTTCAACCTTCCGAGAATCCCTCGAGAGAAACTTCCCAGATTTAAGAAGCGGTCGATGCGAGCTATCAAACACAACAAGCGCTCGAGCAAGTCCTAAGCTCGACGCAGCAGCCTGACCTGAAAGACCACCTCCTCGGACCAAGATGGATATTCGATAACGATCTTCAAGTCCCACAGAGCGAATCGGTCCAAGCACAAGATTCTGCATACTCTGGGTTGGGAAGTACTCTTTCAGTTCTCGACTATTCACCGTCACATTCCGATTATCTTCAGTTGATTCTTCAAAGATTCTCACTCTTGCAACAGCAGTTTTTCGACGGCCAACACCAGAAAAATACCGCTCAGAAACCACGGGAGTCTCGATGGCCTCTTTTTTTTCACGGGTCTTCACCGATTCTTTCAGATCTTTGCTAATTGTACCCTTAGTTGCCATAGAGAGAGTATTCTATAAACAGATATCTAAAACGACATTTTTTCCACCTCCACATGAGGATGTTGCGAATCCCGGTACAGCAAGAGTCGCGTCATCATTCGGTCCCTCAATTTATTCTTCGGAAGCATACCATATACCGCTTCCTCAATGACCTTCCGTGAATCTTTCTTTAGCTGGTCCCGAAGGGATATTGAAGTTATACCTCCTGGATATCCACTAAACCGATGGTAAATCTTCTGAGTACCTTTTCGTCCAGTCGCAACAATCCCATCAGTATTCGTGATCACCACAAAATCACCGCCATCAATATGGGGAGCAAAATCTACCTTCCCCTTACCAGAAAGGAGTTTCGCTGCGTGAGTTGCGAGGCGTCCAAGTATTTTTCCTTGCGCATCAAAAAGAAAATGTTTCCGATTATTGTTCATAGCGGTTGGACATCGACAATTTCAATGATCGACATACGAGCTCCGTCGCCACGTCGAGGCGGCAGTTTGACTACCCGAGAATACCCGCTTTTCCGTTCACTTAGATTCTGGATAAACTCCGAGTCGTCAAGTCGATCGCAAGTGCTTGAAGAATAGCGACTTCTGAGCGATCGCTTGACAGCGATGCGACGAGCAGGATCAACAGCGAAATGAGATTCCTTTGCTGCATTTAGAACTCGATCAATACGAGATTTCAGTTCCTTGGCTCGAGCTTCAGTTGTCCGAATTCTTCCATGAATCACAAGAGACTCAACTAAACTCCGTACAAGAGCTCGTCGTCCATTCCGGTTTCTTTCAAGTTTTTTCCCAGCTCGTCCGTGTTTCATAACCGCATGATCTCAAACATTCAAAAAGACAGGATTTACTCTTCCGATCGAAATGAGAGTGAGGCGTTTTTCATAGCCCGCTCTACTTCTTCGAACGCTTTATCTCCCATTCCAGAAAATTCCCTGACATCTTTCTCTGTAAACGAAGAGAGCTCGGCAAGGGAGGAGATTTCATATGCCTCAAGAACCTTCCTCGTTCGAACCGAAAACAGAGAAAAATCATTTGCTTTCACATCACCAGTCTCAACATCCGGCACTGTTCCATCAGATCCAACAAGAGCAGCAAACTGCCCCATAAGAATGGAAACTGCGCGACGAAAGGCCTCCTCAGGAAGAATGCTTCCATCCGTCAGAACTTCGAGAGTAATCCTATCGAAATCTGTTCGCTTTCCAACGCGCATATTCTCGACAGTGTAGTTGACTCGCTCAATAGGAGTATATATAGCATCAACCGCTATAACGCCGATCTCCTTTTCTTTCTTCTCCTGATGCTCAACGGAGACGTATCCGAGACCTCGCTCCACAGTAAGCTCCATTTCAAGCTCAGCCTTCTTATCCGTCAACGTCGCAATTAACTGGGAGCCGTTCACCACCTCAAGAGATGAGGGAACCGAAAGCCTCTCCGCTAGCACCTCTCCCTCACCCTTCACCTTGAGAGTTGCCTTGACTGCATCATCTCCATGCATCCGGAAGCGAACTTTCTTGAGATTCAAGATAACGCGAACCACATCTTCCATAACCCCTGGCAACGTCGAAAACTCATGCGATGCTCCTTTTATTTTAACAGAAGTAATCGCCGCCCCATCGAGAGATGAAAGCAAAACACGACGGATTGCATTCCCAAGTGTCGAACCATATCCCGGGTAACATCCATCTATCTCAAATTTCCCAAAATACTCACCAAGTTCGGTGTATTTCGGACGTTCTGGGAGAGAAATATTCTGCATATCGTTTTCAGCTTCTCTTTCGGCAACTCTCATTCGATTCACCAAAAGAGTCTAATTAATATGAACTCCGGAAGTTATCCCCTCAAGAAGTTACTTACTTCGAATAGAACTCTACTACCGACTGAGGATCAACAGCAATACCGATATCGCTCCGCGTCGGAAGGCTAACAACTTTTCCTTCAAACCTTTCGCTGTCAAGATGAAGCCACGCGGGAACATTCGATACATTCTTCAATTGTTGTTTCTTCTCAGAAAAATATGTCTTTTTTAATTTCTCATCAGAGATCGACACTACATCGCCAACACGAATTTCCGCCGACGGAATAGAGAGCTTCCGACCATTCACGCGAAATGACCGATGTGAGACAAGTTGTCGTGCAAGTGCTCTCGACGAAGCAAATCCGAGTCGATATACCACGCTATCGAGTCGCATTTCAAGACGAGCCAAGAGAAGATCTCCAACAACACCCTTCCGACGACTTACATCTTCATAGTGTTTCCGAAACTGCCTCTCCAGAATACCGTATATTCTCTTGATTCGCTGCTTCATGAAGAGCTGCTTTCCATATTCGCTCTGCCCCCTTGAAATCGATTTGCCATGTACGCCAGGAGCATACGATTTCCGAACAAGCGCGCATTTTGGAGTAGAGCAACGATCACCCTTCAAAAAGAGTTTCTCTCCAGCTCTTCGGCAAAGCTTACATTTATCAAAATTCCTCGCCATACAAAGAAAAAATAGACAAACTACTATACGCTACTATACCCGACGCGGCTTCCTCGGACGGCACCCTCCGTGCGGCAACGGAGTTATATCTCTAATAGAAAGCAATGAGAGTCCATTATTCGCCAACGCGCGCACCGCAGCTTCGCGTCCGCTTCCAGCCCCCTTCACAAGCACGTCCACTTCCTGCAATCCATATTTCCGGACTTTCTCTACTACTTCACTCACGACTTGAGTCGCAGCATATGGAGTTGATTTTTTCGCCCCTTTAAAACCCATGTGCCCAGAACTCGACCAGGCAAGAGTCGCCCCATTCATGTCTGTCAGAGTCACAATGGTATTATTGTAACTGCATTGAACATTCGCTCGGCCGCGAGCCACCTGATTCTTCCACTTCTTCTTTTTCTTTTGAACCGTCGAAGAAGCTTCATCAGAACTCGAAGCGGAAACCCCCTCCTGCTGTGCATCGAGAGATTCAGTCGCCACACCCTCCAAGAATGTCTTGTCTTCTGCCATATGCCAAGTTCAACTCCGAGATTTATGTCTTATCTGCAGACTTTCTTCTTCCACTCCCCATAGTCTTTCGGACATTCCCGCGAACTGTCCGGGTATTTGTCTTTGTACGTTGCCCACGCGAAGGAAGATTCCGTTGATGACGAGATCCTCGATAACAACCGATCTCCTTGAGCCGCTTGATATTCATTTTGACGGAGTGACGCAACTCACCCTCAACGCGATACTTCTTCTCGATCATGTCCCGCAGTCGACTTGCATCTTCGAGGGAAAGCTTTTTTGATCGCATGCTGGGATCGATTGAGAGATCTCTTAAAATCTTCCGACTTGTCGTAAGACCAATACCATAAACATACGTAAGCGCCACTTCAATGCGCTTTTCGTCAGGAATGTTGATGCCAGCGATACGGACCATATATTTCGATAAATTCAACGCACAGAACAGCTTATCCTCAACTACCCTTGCCGCTGTTTATGCTTTTTAATAAGACACACCACATAGAGTTTCCCTCTGCGCTTCACTATTTTGCAGTGCGTACAAATTTTTTTGACAGATGCTCTCACTTTCATACGATTCGCTCAGCATTAGGAAATGCGCTTCGGAAACAAATTCTCACTTAAGACGCTGCACAATTCTTCCGCGATTCAAGTCGTAGGGACTCATTTCAAGTATCACTCGATCTCCAGGAAGAAGACGAATGTAATTGACTCGCATTCTGCCAGAAATGTGAGCAAGAACTTCATGCCCATTCTCGAGACGAACCCGAAACGAAGCGCTCGGAAGCAATTCAATCACCTCACCTTCAAAACGAATAACTTCTTTGTCTTTCTTTAAACCCATAAACGCCCGAAGGGCTTGCACGATTAAATCAGAAAACGATCAGGAAACAAAGAAACGGCGAGTCATCTTCTCGCCGACAACGGAAAAACCCGAAGAACACAGAAACTCAGTCCTCATTCCGGCGTCTCTTTCCGCGTCGCTTCCAAATAAAGGGATCTTGGATTTAAAAACCCGAGATCACAAGCATTCTAGATGAACGTTTTCTATTTGTCAACAGGCATTCCAGGCAAAGAACAAGCCCTCAGAGATTCCCACCGAACAGACATGCCGCAAGCCATAATAAGGCCATCCCGAACGGACATTGGTATACCAACTTCAGAAGATACGCACCGACCCTTATGCTTTTTACCTATTGATAACTGCACCATGTTCTGGACCACTGTCGGAGCAAGTCCGGCAGTATAAGAATTTACAAGAACAAAAACCGATTGATCCGAAAGAATGTCCGCAAGACTTTCCAATAGAGGAAAGAGTTGTTCCTCGACCTTCCATACCTCCCCCTTCGGCCCTCTCCCGAAAGAAGGAGGGTCAAGTATTACCCCTTCATATTTTTTTCCGCGTCTCTTCTCTCGCTCCACGAATTTCGCGACATCATCAACAATGAACCGAACTGGAGCGCCTGCAATGCCAGAAAGAGCAAGGTTTTCCCTTGCGCGATCAATCATGCCTTTTGAAGAGTCGACATGGCAAACCTCCGCGCCAGCAAGCGCTGCCGCAATCGTCGCGCCGCCCGTGTAAGCAAAAAGATTAAGCACTCGCACCGGAGAAGCGGTCGCCCGAATCAAGCGATCCACCCATTCCCAGTTCCCCGCTTGCTCGGGAAAAATCCCCGTATGCTTGAATCCCATGAGTTCAATCCGAAATACCGCTTCTCGATAGCGTATCGTCCAAGATGCCGGCATGCCACTCCGACGTTTCCATTCACCCCCGCCGGATCGGCTCCGTTCATAGAGCGCATCTGCGGAATTCCACCTTTTTTCACGCTCACATCTCGGCCAAATGGCTTGTGGATCTGGTCGACGCAAAAGAAAGCTTCCCCATCGTTCAAGCCGCTCGCCATCTCCAGCATCAATCAACTCGTAATCCTCCCAGCCGTTTGCAACTATCATAGAGAATCATAAATTCCTACG
>CAZETL010000008.1:8408-22642 GCA_964515255.1 uncultured Bdellovibrionales bacterium
GTCTTGAGACAGAGCAACACATCAAGCAGAATGGACCAGTTTTCAATATAATACAGGTCAAGTTTATACTCATCCTCAAATACAAGGTCCGATCGGCCAGAGACTTGAGCCATACCAGTCACGCCGGGCTTTACCGTCAACAGGCGGCGATGGTATTCCTGGTATTTTTCGACTTCCCGCGATTGATGAGGGCGCGGACCAACGAGCGACATGCTTCCCAAGAAAACATTAAAGATTTGCGGAAGTTCATCAAGAGAATACCTCTCAATGAATGCTCCAACGCGCGTTTTCCTTGGATCATCCTTTATCTTATACAAAATATCGTCGCGAACATTCCGATCCGCAATAAGTTCTCGCTCATATGCGAGAGCCTTCTCAAAATCCGGATTGTCCCTGGTAATGCAATACTCCCACTTTATATATCGAAACTTGAAGACAAAGAACTCTTCCCCGTTTTCACCAATTCTTTTGTTCTTGTAAATAACCGGCCCCTTCGGATCTTCCAATTTGATCAGAAGAGCCACAATCACCATAATTGGGGAGAATAGAACGAAAAGGAACAACGCTCCAAAGATATCAAAAGTTCTCTTCAGAATTTTCCCCCAGCCATCAAGGGGCGTATGTTCAACCTCAATAATCGGTTCTCCTTCAAAGATCCGGACTGAAAATCTCGAAGTCTGCAGCATTGTCGGAAGATACCTGAAGGGAATATTATTTACCGCGCAATAATCGAGCAATTTCCCCTGATCTTCATCAGGAACCGATGGATCGCACACAATGATCTCGTCCACGCCGACACGCTCACGAATCGACTTGATTTCGCGAATCGAGACGCTTCCCACCGTAGCAGAGAGCCGGTATCCAAGCCATGGTTTCTCAGAGAATGCTCTGGATAGCCGTGCAAGCGATCCGTTCCTTCCTACCAGCAAAACCCGATGCACGCCAACTCCTCGATGCACAAGAAGCCATCGCTCTATCGAGTACAGCAAAAGTCTACCAAGAATGACTAGCGCCACCGAGAGGGCCCAGGCAAGTAAAATAATAAAGCGCGAAGAAAACCATTCCCTCTTCAAGAAAATCGCAATAATAAGCACAACCAGCGCGAGAGTCGTTGCGCGAAATACCGTGTACATTTCCCGCCCAAGACGACGGGTCGAACGAATGTCATAAAGTCCCTCGAAAGCGTAAATGAGGAGAAAAAGGGGAGCGATCCAAAACGACGCCGTCATATACTCACTCAACGAAAACGCTTTTGCTATACGGCCAAGCTCGAAAAACTCCCGCGTCTCAGGGAGATCGCGAACCGTAAAAGAAACAAACGCCGCGCAGACGATCATAAGATAATCAATCGGCACGCGAATTGTACTGAAGAGGAGTTCGGATCGCTTCATAAGAAGCTTTTCATCTGATGGAGTTCTGCTAAAAGCAGCAAACCCTCAAAAATAAGATTCGTCGGGACGGACGATAAGCCGGATTCTGTGCTTCGCAATACGCAAAGCGACAGTCATTTCTCTGGCCCCTTCGATTGCTCGAGGGATCTGTGCGGCACTCCCTGAACCAGCAAAAAGCTCGCTAGGGCACGGCCTTGCACGCCGATAAGGATTTGGCCGTTTCACCTCCCTGACACAGGGTCAAGGGAGCTTCGTTTCGGATGAAACCACCCGAAGCGACTCAACCGGTTTCCCGGTCAAGCGTCTCTGTTCGCACCTCTCCGGTTTCCCGGGACGGGTATTACCCGCTATCAATACGGTGCAACACTCGAAACTTCCTACTCCCTTCAAACTGTCAGAGAACCATCGAAAGCTCGAGTGTTGCACCGAAACGTGTCCGGACTTTCCTCCCTGCTCTGTAAAGACAAAGCAAAGGCGACTGTCTGTCCGTCCCGACGAATCTTATTGTCAAAGCCTGAGTATAATAATACAAATTATTGTAATTGTCAATGTCGAAAACAGAAGAAATCTATGGCTTCCACCAGGGATCTCATTTCTATTCACGCCGGACGCTCCCCCCTAGCTCTCGCTCCAGAGACTCAGAAATTTGAACCATGACATTATCGGCCTCTTCACTCGTCACGGTTGCCGATTCCTTAGAGAGTCTGACATGAAATGCAAGACTCTTTCCTCGAATCGGATCCTGATAACGATCGAAGAGTTCGACGTTGGATACGAGACCCTCCCCAGACGAACGGATAATTCGCTCGACATCCGAAATAAGAACCCGATCCGGGACAAAAAAAGAAAGGTCCCTCAGGGTTTCTGGATACTTACGAAATGGAACGAATTCCAAATTTCGCGCAGTCGCAGGCAAGAGAGCTTTCTGAAGATCTACTTCAAAACAAAAAATCCGGACAGAAATCCCAAACGATTTTGCAACGAAGGGAGACACTTCCCCGATTGTTCCAATCCGATCTTCCGTATCCCGGAAAAGTATTTTCGCAGTTCGAGTGGGATGCCACATGGAATCAAGCATATTTTCCGGACGAAAATCAAGACGAAGTCCGGTAGCTCCAAATGCAGCCGAAAGAACGCCCTTCACGGCGTAGAATCCATTTTCGTCTTTTGCTCCAGAGAATACAAAAACCCCCCCAACATGAACCGATTCCGACGGTTTTCCTTGGGATATCTCCGTGACTTTTCCACATTCAAAAAGCTGGACATTCGAAAAACGTTTCAAGTTAAACGCAACATTCCGAAGAAGGCCGGGAATGAGAGATCGCCGCACCAAAGCTTGGTCAGCGTTCAGTGGATTCTCCAGAAAGAAGTGCTTCTCCACGTCAAGCCGAGAAGATTGAGCGTCTCTTTCGCTATAAAACGAATAATTGTAGGTCTCAGTGTACCCGAGAGAAACAAAATTGTCTCGAATTTTGGATTGAAAATCCCTCATCGGATCAAGGACCGGAGAGGAGATTTTCGACAGAGGAGCTATCACGGGAATACGATCGTACCCGATAGCTTTTCCAATTTCTTCGGCGATGTCGGCAAACGACACGATATCGAGACGGTATGCTGGAGGTGCCGCCCGGAAATGATCTCCGACTCGCTCAACCGAAAAGCCGCGAAGTTTCAATTCCCGTTCTATCTCTCGGCTCGCCACATTGATTCCAAGGAGATCGGCTATCGATTTGCCTTCGAAAGGAACTTCGCAGGAAGCATCTCCGGACTGAACGCGGTCAACAATCTCTACGACTTCGCCCCCAGCAATATGCTTCACAATCTCAAGAAGCCGGACCATAGCTCGCTCCGGGAGGTCTTGAGAGATTCCCTTTTCGAACCGATACGAGGCATCGCTCTCAATGCCGAGTCGAATCCTTGTTCGGCGAATCGAAACCGGATCAAAGTGCGCCGCCTCAAAAAGAATGGACTTTGTTTCTGGTGTAACCGCAGATTCCAACCCACCCATGATGCCCCCAAGCGCGATCGCGTGATTCTCATCCGCAATCACAATATCTTCTGATCCAAGTTCGCACTTCTTTCCATTGAGAAGCACTATTTCTTCCCCGGATTTCGCATATCTCGGGCCGACAGAGTTTGCGCTGCCACCCGATAGTTTATCCCAATCGAAAGCATGCAAGGGCTGTCCAAGTTCAAGCATGACGAGATTTGTCGCGTCAACCACGGAATTTATCGATTTCATTCCAAAAACTTTCAACCGATCAATAACCCATCGAGGGGAAGCCCCGATAGAAATATTTCGGACGAACGCACCAATATATCTCTTGCTCTTTCCACCCGCTCCGAGCGAAACCGAGAGAAAGCCTCCTTCGTCCGTTTTCGGAAGACGAAGCCCGTCGTAATCATAATCTATCTTTCGTCCTTCGAGTGCCGCTATCTCGCGCGCAAGACCGACATGCGCCAAGCAATCATGCGCCCGATCTGGAAGAATCTTCACATCAAAGACCCAATCGGATCGAAATACCGAAGAAAGCAGAGACCCCTCCTCAGAGTGCTCCGGCAATACAAGAATTCCCTCATGATCCGTTCCAAGACCAAGCTCTCTTTCAGAACAAATCATTCCTTCCGACCGAACGCCTCGTATTACCGTCGACGCAATCTCATCGCCGCTCGGCAATATTGTGCCAGGGAGAGCCACTGCCACCATTTGCCCCTCCGAAAGGTTGGAAGCGCCGCAAACAATTATTCGCTCGCCTTGCATACCAAGAGCCACCGTCGCGACTCGAAGTCGATCTGCGTCGGGATGCTTCTCAGCTCGCGTGACTCGCCCAATGACAACCTCGTCCGGGACGCCACCGACATGAGACATCTCCTCCACTTCAAAAGCACGCAGTGTCAAGAATTCTGATAGTTCTTCAGGCGTCTTTCTCGTGCCTGACAATTCTTGAAGCCAGTTATAACTAAATTTCATAGAAAAAATCGGATCAAAACTGACTCAGGAACCGCAAGTCGCCGCTCTGGAAAAGACGAACGTCCGGGATTTTATACTGCATCATCGCTAATCGCTCCAAACCAAATCCCCATGCGTAGCCACGGTACTTATCCCGCTCATACCCAGCCGAAACGAAAACATTCTGATTCACCATACCAGCTCCACCAAGCTCAAGCCAGCCGGCATTTCGACAGGATGAGCAACCCGAACCGCCGCATGCAAGACAGGAGATATCAAACTCAAACCCTGGCTCAACAAAAGGAAAATAACTCGGCCGAAGTCGAATACGGATAGTTTTCCTAAAAAAACGAGAGAAGAAAAGCTCCGCCATGTATTTCAAGTGACCAACATTTGCCGTTTCATCAACGGCGAGCATCTCAAACTGATGGAACGTGTGTTCATGCGTCGAGTCAGTCGCCTCGGCACGGAAGCATTTTCCTGGAACAATAATACGAAACGGTGGAACATGAGCCTCCATATACCGGACTTGCGCTGCCGATGTTTGCGATCGAAGTGCCAATCGATCGATTTGCTTCGCGTCAGTCCCTTGTTTTTTGCCATCCGCAGCTTTTTCCCTCTCGCTACCGGTCACCCCTTGTTTAGTATGATTTGACCTCAACCAAAACGTATCCTGCATATCCCTCGCCGGATGATGCGCTGGCATATTCAACGCGTCAAAATTGTAGAACTCCGTCTCCACCTCCGGCCCATCGGCGATATCGAAACCGAGCGAGCGGAAAATATTGACGATATCTCGCTCGACTTTCGTAAGGATATGCAAGTGTCCAACCGGAAGCGTCGCTTTTGGATCCGTCACATCAATCCATTCTGAGTCTGCATCGAAATTCGAGTTCTCAAGCCGAATTCTCGCCGATTTGAAAGCGCTGACAATCTCCTGTTTCACGGAATTGGCACGGCTCCCGATAGTGCGGCGATCATCTGGGGAAAGTTGCGAGAGTTGTTTCAGGAACTGATTCAACTCACTCCTCCGCCCCAAGAATTCCACTTCTCGCTCGCGGAGATCTTCAATTGTCTTCAAATCACTGAGCGCTTGCAATGCCCGAGATCTCAGCTCATCCAGTATTCGAGTGTCCATAGCCCGTATTGTAGGGACGCCGCGCCCGCCTGTCAAAAAGAAAACCGCCCACAACTCGGAGCGGTTAGAAAACACTGAACAAAAACTTCACCTCATTTCTTTCTTATTTTTTCCCTTTACGAAATTCTTCCCCAAAAAACGCTTCCCCTTTCTTCCCTTGGGATGGCGATTCAAATGCAAAATTTTGTGCCGCGGTTGCTCCTGGTACACAGTAATCACGGAATTCGGTCCAACAACCACGGTGGTCCGGCCCTCGCCAATAGAAAGCACCACCCGTTCAGAATTTTTTCGATTCTTCCTCAAAATACGAGGGAGCTTTTGCAAAATGATAGCCCTTGTATCCGCGGGAATTCTTCTCTCCAACCGTTGAGAAAAGTGGGTGTTTAACTCTTGCAAAGGAAGGGCTGACAACTTCTTCTTCACGACAAAACTCCTCTGAAAACAGGAATGGACTCCCCCAGTTCACCCTGAGGGAGAGGATTGGGGATTAAAAGAACATTTCCCTCAAATTATGCGGACGAAGTCTTTCTTGCCGCACTTTATAATCGCATTTTTAATATCTTCCGTCAAGATGAAATCCCGATCAGCAACCTTCTCACCGTCAATCTCGACACCGCCCTGTTCAACCTTTCGCCGGGCCTCAGTACGACTCAGCGCAAAACCTTCCCGAACCAGAAAGTCCAAAAGACTGATATCGACGGTCAAATGGATCTCACGAATATCACCAGGAACCTCTCGCCTTGAAAATGTCGCTATAAAATGTTCTTCCGCTGTGCGAGATAGTTCTGGTCCGTGGCAAATTGCGACAATCTCGCGTCCAAGCCGGAGTTTCGCGTCGCGAGGATTTCCTAATTTCATAATATTCTCAACTTCTTCCATCGAGACGCGAGTCACATGAACAAAGTAACTTTCAATCAACTCATCGGGAATGCTCATGACCTTCCCAAGCATATCATTCGGAGCATCCATCACATTGATCGTATTCCCCCAGCTCGAACTCATTTTCCGGCCATCCGTGCCGAGGATAAGGTTGTTCATCAGAATATCCTGCGGTTTTTGTCCGAATCGTTCCTGGAGCCTTCTTCCGGCAAGCAGATTGAATCGCTGGTCTAACCCGCCAATTTCTACATCCGCTCGAACTTCGAGGCTGTCATGCCCCTGCATAAGCGGATACAAAATCTCCCGGAGAGAAACTCTTTTTCCCGCATCAAGACGCCTTTTAATGTTCTCCCTGGCAATAAATTCAGAGACCGAAAAAGCATCAGCTTCCCGTCCAATTTCTGCATACCCCAATTTCGAAAGCCACGTCGAGTTGGAATGAAATTCCACTCGGCGCATATCGAGAATCTTCCCCGCCTGTTCGGCGTAAGTTGCCATATTCAAGCGGACGACTTCCTCCGCAAGCACCGGACGCTCGCTCTCCTTATCGCTTGTATCGCCGATCTGCCCGGTGAAATCGCCAACGATGAAAACAATGTCATGCCCGAGCGATTGAAAATCTCGGAGCTTCAGAAGCGAAACGACTCGTCCCAAGTGAATATTTGGGCTTGTCGGATCGATGCCAAATTTTATACGGAGTTTCTCTCCGGAAAAAAGGCGCGCCTTCAAATGATTCCGGTCAATCACCTCCGCCACTCCGCGAGAAAGCAACTCCTCCACCAAGATCTCCCGTTCTTTTTGTTCCATAGAAAGTTCCTCCTTACTGTGAAAGTGAGACAAGGCAATTACGCACTTCGATCCTTGTTCGCTTCAAATTCCCAATTTCCGCCGCGCAAGACGGTATTGGTCGTCGCTCATCATCCTATTCTTCCTCGCATGTTCAAGCTGCGCCAAGATCTCATCTTTATGTTTCTCGATATTCTTTGGCGTCATCGCTTTCTTAAGGACTTTTTCCCGTTCAGCAGGAGACATCTTAAGGAGCTGTTTCATCGCAAAGCGCTGGAACATACCCATGTTTTTTGGATCGGGAGCGCCAGGCATTTCAGCAAGCTGATCTTCGAAGCTCTTCTCTCTCTTCCTCTCACTCTCAAATGGTAATCTCCTGTCTCCGCCAGACACCAGGTCCTTTTTTTTCTTCTTTGCAAATGGATTCCACATAGATTTCAATACGCAATTACTCTTTGGAAGAATTGTCGCAAGAGATAACGAACCGAGACAGCCTATTTCTTTCGTCTTCGCCTTTTTTTACGTTTCACGCCACTCTTCATTCCCTCGGAAACCGCCGAAAGAGCGTCTTGCGTTGCACCAGGCAATGCACCTGAATCAAGTGGAACGGGCTGCGAGGACGCCCCTAGCAATCGCGCAGCATCCTCTCTTCTCGACCTCAAGGGTATTTTCCCCTTTTTTCCCCTCTCAACACTCATTTCAAGCTTCTTTCGGGCGCGTCGTTCGCGAAATATGTTCCCAGTTACAAGGAGCGCAGTCGCAATATAAATGGATGAGTATGTTCCGGCCGTCACTCCCACGAGAAGCGCCACCGAAAACGAACGGATGGTCTCTCCTCCGAAGATGCTAATCGCAACGAGCACGATAATGACTGTAAACGAAGTATTGAACGAACGAGCGAGCGTCTGATTGAGAGAAATATTCGCCACCGTCTCAAAATCTTCCTTTCCGCCGGAACGAAGAAGATTCTCGCGAATACGATCGTACACCACGATAGTGTCATTCACCGAGTATCCAAGAATCGTGAGGAGCGCCGCGATAAATGGCGCGCCAATTTCAACGCCATAGAATTTTCCGAGAAACGAGAAAACGCCAATGGTAATAACAATATCGTGAGCAAGGGCGATAGTTGCCTGGATCCCATAGTGCCACGACGATACCGGGCGCGAAACTCCGCGAAACGCCCAGGCGATATAAAGAATAATACCGATCACCGCGAGAAGCAGTGCGGCAATAGCATTTTTCTTGATATTCTCGGATACCGACGCTCCGATGAACTCGGAGCGAACAAGTCCGACGGAAGAGTCTTTTTCTTTCAAAACTGCAAGCACTCTCTCATTTATCGCCTCATCGGAAGATGCGTAACGAATCAGCGTGTTTCTCTCCCCCGATGCTTGCACCACGAGACTCTCTACCCCTGGAACATTGGAGATGCTTGACTCGATACTTGATCGGTCCGGAACTTTTCCCTCATCCCAAGACACCTCAAGAAGCGTCCCTCCGCGGAAGTCTATGCCAAGCTTCAATCCCCAGAAATACAACATGACAACGCTTGCCACGGTAAGAATTCCAGACAAGACATAGAAATACTTCCTCTGTTGAATCAATTGCCTCATAGGGATTGAGAATTCGCTTCGGGACGTTTTCGCTTTGGAACAATGAGGAAGGCGTAACGATCCGCCCAGCTTCCAAGAGTCGCATCAAGAAGCGCGCGCGTCAAAACAATCGCCGTAAACATTGAAAAGAGGACTCCGAGAAACAATACCAGGGCAAACCCCTTCACAAACCCGGTGCCGAGCCACATGAGAATGAGACATGTGAGGATTGTTGAGTAGTTCCCGTCCCGGATCGACGGCCATGCGCGACGGAATCCCTCATCAATAGACAAAGAAAGACTCTTGCCATTTTTCAATTCCTCCCACGTCCGTTCGAATATAAGGATATTCGCATCGACTGCCATGCCGATGGAAAGGACAAATCCGGCGATTCCAGAAAGAGACAGCGTAATCGGGAACGGCGTGAGACTTGACAATTTGAAGATTGCAAAGAGAAGTCCCGCGTAGAGGAGAAGCGCCGCCGAGGCGACAAGTCCAAAGAATCGATAATACGCGATCACGAAGAATATCACCGCCCCAACACCGATAAAACCGGCAAAGAGACTCTGTTTCAAAGAAGAATCCCCGAGAGACGCGGACACCGTTTGCTGTCCGACAAGAGTAATAGGAGCCGGGAGAGCGCCTTCATTCAATCTTGAAACCAGTTCCTTTGCCTCCTTCAGGGTGTAATCTCCCGTAATCACTGCCTGTCCATTTGGAATTTCCGCCTCAACAGTCGGCGCACTCACAACCTCTCCGTCAAGCAAAATAGCGATCCGCTTGCCGATATTCCTCCTCGTAAGGTCTCCGAAAAGTTTTGCACCTTCCTCGTCAAAACGGAGCGAAACCTGTGGAAGTCCCATGCCAGCTCCGCCGCCATAGTCCACAAAAGCGTCTTTCAAATTCTTTCCCGAAAGCCCAGTAACTTTGAAGCGATCGGTTTCCGGCATCGAATCGACGGTTCGCTTTGGAAAAAGGATGTGCGAAACACGCACCTCCCGATCAGCTCCTTCTCCACGCTCGTCAGTTTTCTTTATGATATGCCAACCGAAAGACGATTCAACAAGGCTCGGCCAGACGGAGCCACTCTTGAAATCTGAATTAAAAACTACGTCATCAAATTCTTTCACAAATTTTCCCTCTTTTGCAAAATCAAGATCGCCGCCGTTTTTCGCCGATCCTGGATCCTTGCTGTATTTCTTTGCAAGTTCCGCGAAATCCCCGCCGCTTTTTGCTTGGTTTAGCACGTCTTCCGCTTGCTTTCGAGACGATTCATTGAGAAGATCGAGACCTTTTTGAAGCGCCTCGCTATTGTCTTCACGGAATTCGAGATACGGTGTCTCTTTCAACATTTTCTTTGCCCCGTCGACATCCTTCACTCCTGGCAACTCAACAATCACCCTATCCTCGTCCCCTGCCCGAGAAAGCTGGACAAGCGGCTCGCCGACTCCAAATGCATTCACGCGGCGCTCGACAACGGCGAGAGCGGACTGAAGCGCCTCATTCCGCTTCTCTTCCGGAATCTGGGTCGTATCTACTTTGTACTCAAGATGAATGCCTCCCTGAAGATCAAGCCCGAGATTGGTCTGGAGACTTGAAATGCTTGCCCCGATCCATGGCACGCGCGCCACAAGTCGAGGATACGAAATCGCCGCGGCAAACACCGCAAGAAAAAGCACTCCGAAAAATCGGTACCGGATCAGTCGTTTCGAATTCGTCATATGGCGCCAGTATACGGAGTTTCCCATTCCCTCGCAACATTGACAGAGAGAGAAAAAGAAGACGGAATTATCCTTCAGGACAATCCCGTCAAAACAATTTACAGAAAAATAAGAGTCACTTCCCTCCCTTGCCGCCCTTACTTATCCCGGAAGAGGAACATCTCATTGCGATATTTGCCGGAGATACCCCAGCTATCCTCGCGCGGCGGCAATCCTCCGCCCGCGCCGCCCGGATGGCCCTGGAGAGAATTACCTCCAAAAGAACCCCTTCTTTACATTCTCCTCCCTGCTTCCCATTGCACCGCTGGCGCACCAGATTCACAAACTTCTCTTCGCGTTCATTGAACGACCGAGCAAGAAGCTTTTGAAGACAAGTGGCGTACCGGGCACGGGCACCGACCTCTTCCTGGGAAACTGCATTTCCCTTTTTGTCCAAGCGCGGCGGCGGAGCATACTGCGTTTGACATTCTTCTGTGGAAGCCGAGGCGTTTCCCCCGAGCAGAAAATCCCGCACTCCGCTCAAGTTGAGGGAGAACGAGCCTCCCTGTTGAGCGCACCCAGAGAGTACTGCAAGTATCAGCGCGAACACGACCACAGCGCGCATCTTTTTCATCTTAGAACCCCCGAAGTTGGCCAGGATTGACCGATATATTCATACCATGTAAATAGAAAGAAGTCAAGTCAACCAGACAAAAACTCCTGAGCGGAACGAAGAATTTTCTTTGCGTTTTCAAAGGTACATCTTTCGACAGCCTGCCGAAGCGGAAGCCAGATATGGTCCAAATGTTCATGAGAAATAACTACTTTTTCCAAGGGAGACACTTCCGCCAAGAAAAAATGTACCGTTTTGAAAATCCACAATGCCCGGCCCTCCCGTTTTCGCCGCTTCACCTCAGTCCCCTTGGCAGCGTAGAAAAAATTCGTCGTTCGCCGGAAGCCGGGCACTATGCGAATATCGCCTATGCCCGTTTCCTCCCGCGTTTCACGCCGAGCAGCGTCTTCAAGCGACTCTCCCGCCTCCACATGTCCCTTTGCAAAATCCCAGTGCCGATGCCGATATTGAAGAAGAAGAAACTCCAAGTCACCAGAGCGATTCCTTCGAAACAACACCGCTCCAGCCGAGACCTCGTAGGAAACCGGGAGCCCGAGAACGTGTTCAATTCCTGGTTTTCCGTTCACCCAACGCATACGGGAAATCCTTTGAGATAAAATAAAACTACCCTTCTCGAATCGCCTGAATAGGATCGATTTTCGATGCCTTCCACGCCGGATATGTACCAAACACGATTCCGGCTACACCAGAAAACCCGAGCGCGAGAAGAATATTCGACCCAGACACTACCGGAACAATCGATATTCCCATGGAAGCAATCGCCTTACCAGCGAAAAACAAGAGAAGCAACGAAATGAGCAATCCAATGGCGCCACCGGAAAGAGCTACAAGAACCGCCTCAACAAGAAACTGGCGGAGAATATCTCTCGGACGCGCGCCGACCGCTTTCCGAAGGCCGACCTCTCCTGTCCGCTCTGCCACCGCGACGAACATGACATTGAGAATCCCGACACCGCCAACGACAAGCGAAATTGACGCAAGCGCGACAAGGAGCACCTGAACAGCCCCAAAGACTGATTGTACAAGCGTTTGCGCTTCTTTGATTGTCGTTACCGAATAATCCTCAGCATCCGCCTTTCGTATATCGTGCCGATCGCGAAGCAACTCACTGATATCGGAAGCCGTCTCCTCGACTCGAGATTCGTCTCTCGCCGAAGCAGTAATAAAGCTCACATAGTCAACTCCAAGTATCTTTTTCTGCATCGTGCGAAGCGGCACATAAGCGAAATCGTCGAAGTTCACGAACCCCGTCGCGCCGCGCGACTGCAACACTCCAACCACGCGGTAATTCGCCCCCTTCATTCGAATCGTTTTCCCAAGAGCGGGAGACGCCCCGAAAAATGCTTCTTTGATACCGGATCCAAGCACAATTACCGAAGAAACTCCCCGATCGTCAGCGTCGGTATAAAACGACCCTTCGGAAAATCTGATATTCCGATCGACGAGGGGCGCGTCCGCCGTCGCTCCAAGCAGGAATACCTGCTTATTGGTCTCATGATAACTCGCAAGCGTCTGGCCGACAATGCCAGCGTAGTATCGAACGACATTCGAGAGCCGCTTTATCGCCTCAGCATCGTCGAGCGTAAGCGTCGTCACTTGTATTCCCTGCGCAATCCCTCTTGCATTGCCCGTCGAGTTCCTCCCTTCCGAAGGAACTTTCACTTCTATCTGGATTGTATTGTTTCCGTAACTTTCAATTTGATCGAGAACATAGCGCTCAACCGCATCGCCGGCAGACGATACGACAAATATGGCAATCGTTCCGATGACGATTCCCGAAAGCGTAAGCAGTGTCCGTCCAGCATTGCCCGCAAGACTCTTCAAGGCAAATTTCAGCGAAAGGAGCAGTTCATGCATAAATGCCGGAAACTATTCGTATCGAAGCGCTTCCATAGGGGAAACCCGGGCAGCGCGACGCGCGGGATGTATCCCGAAAAACACGCCAACAAGAAACGAAACGAGAAAGGCAAATATGCCAGCCGACGGAGTAAGAAAGAGATTCCACTCATATCCGGAAGCGCGAATCGCAACAGCAGAGAAATATGTGAGGGCAATCCCAAAAACAAGACCAAAGAAGCCTCCAGCCACAGCAAGAAGCACTGCCTCAACGACGAACTGAAGGAGAATATCTGCGTCGCGCGCACCGAGGGCCTTCCGAAGGCCAACCTCGCGAATACGCTGCTTCAGCGCAATCAGCATGATATTCATAATGCCAATCCCTCCGACAAAAAGAGAGATCCCCGCCACGAAGGCAAGGAAATATTTGAGAATGTTCGTAATATTTCCAAGGATCGAAAGAGCATCGACGGTGTTCCTTATTGAAAAGTCATCCGGCTCGGACGACTTGATCTTGTGGCGGTCCCGGAGAAGATCGCGGATCTCATTTACAACAACCGGAATATTTCGCTCTTCGTCAACCTTGAGGCGAGCGAAACTAAGATGGTCGATTCCGAGAAGAATTTTCTGCGCCGTCCGAAGCGGAACATACACATTGGTATCAACATTGGAAAATCCCGAACTCCCCTTCTTCTTCAGGACTCCAACAACTGTGAATCCGGTATCTTTGATGGAAAGCCGCCGTCCGACCGGGTTCTCAGCTCCAAAGAAGTCTGTTGCCGCCGTCGCACCAAGGACAACAACACGATCAAGACTCGACGCTTCCTCCATTGAAAAAAATTTTCCGTTCGCAATCGAAATATTCTCGACCTTTGGAAGATCCGCGGAAACACCCTGATAAGAAATGGCGCGAGAGACGTTCTTTGCTACCGCCGTCGCCGATCCAGTAACATAACCGGTTCCGGACACGATATGCGGTATGCGGTTTTCAAGGAGGATAGCATCGAGGTCATCCAGAGTGAATGTCGTCGTTACTATGCCGAAAACAGATGCTGGAGGGCCTTTCGGATCCGAGGCCCCTGGAAGAACTGCGATAAGATTCGATCCGACACTCCGAATCTGCCCCGCGATGAAATCCTGGGCCGACGCCCCAATAGACATGACGAGAAAAACCGCCGCGATACCGATTACTATCCCGAGCGCCGTAAGCGACGTCCGAACCTTTGCCGCGAGTAAATTCCTCGCCGCCGTCCGAATTGACTGGAAGAGACGAATCGGCATAGCGACAGTATAGCGAAGAATATGGAAAGAAGAAAAAAGACTCG
>CAZETL010000009.1:0-16054 GCA_964515255.1 uncultured Bdellovibrionales bacterium
CGCCTTCCGCGGCGTCCTGACAACCGTTCGATCGACGCTTCCCGAATCCAAACCTCGTGCCGCGGCGGTTGTTTTCGGAGCTCTCGCCGGCCTCGCGCTTCTCGCGTCGTCAACTGCGGTTCCATTTCTTTCTCTTTCTCCTGCCGGACTTGTCGGAAAAGGCGTTCCGCTTCTCGGCCTCTTCCTCGGACGAAGAAAAACGAAAGAATGGGGTATCGTTTTCGATGCGGCGACAAAGCGTCCGGTTTCCGGCGCGATCGTCATGCTTCGCGACGCCGACAAGGGGAATGTGCTGAATACCTGCGTTACGGATTCCGAAGGACGCTACGGCTTTTTCGTAAATGCCGGCTCCTACATTGTTTCCGTCATGAAAGGGAAATATACCTTGAGAAAGGGCGTGTCCCTTGATCCGCTCTATGGCTCAACCTATGACGGGAACATCATCGCAATCCCTTCGGGAAAGACCGATGTCATTATCGGGAATATCGCGCTTGAGCTTGGAGACTTCGATTGGAACAGCTTCGCGAGAAAGACCATCACCGCATCGAAATCCTGGTTCAGTCTCTTCTTGAAATATTCCTTCCCCTTGCTCTTTGCTGCAGGCATGGGAATCTCCGCCTGGGAATTTCTCCGTGCGCCGAGTCCCTTGAACAGTATCCCGTTCTTCCTGTATCTTGCCATCCTTCCCACCTTCTTCATTCGGAAAAAGAAATTCGGAACGGTGATCCGAGGAAAAGAACCGGTTCCTTTTGCTCAGGTTGAACTCTGGCAAAAAGAAAACCGCGTTGCCTTCGCGGTGACTGATCTCATCGGGAGATATTTTCTTCTCGTTCCTCCGGGAGAATACCGGGCAATCATTAAGGGAGCAAGCATTGACCGTGTGCCATTCGAACGGTCGGAGACTGTCTACCTCGTGAAAGGCCTCTTGCGAATGAATTGGAACGTATAGGTCCGAAAGGAAGGTTAGACGGCGCTTTCCTTTTCCTTTCTTCGCGTTTGCTTCTGGATATGGGATTTCGCGATGGAAGTTTTCACGAAACCAAGCCAATCCGGGTTTGGTTTTTTTCTGTTTTTGTCGGTGAGTATTTCGATGACCTCGCCGTTCTTGATATGGTAGTTCAGGGGAACCATCTTTGTGTCCGCTTTTGCAGCGACAATACTGTTCCCGATTTCGCTGTGGATAGCGTAGGCGAAGTCGACAGGTGTCGCTTCTTCGGGAAGCTCAATGATATCTCCTTGCGGAGTGAAAGCGAAAATATGATTTTTGAAGAAATCTATTTTGATTCCCTCGAGAAATTCCCGATTGTCTTGACCGACTTCCCTTTGCCATTCTTGAAGTTGCTTCACCCATGCGAGCTCTTTTGGAGGGGCGGTTTCATGTTTTCTAAAAAAGAGTTTTCTCCAGACTCCGGAGCCGCGTTCTTTCTCCGCATATGCCCAATGCGCCGCGATGCCGAGCTCCGCCTCGTCATGCATCTTCTGTGTTCGGATTTGAATTTCTATGATGCGTCCTTCGGGGCCGAATATGGTTGTGTGCAATGATTGGTAGTTGTTTGGTTTCGGGAGTGAAATATAATCCTTGATGCGTCCGACCATGGGGCGGTACCGCTTGTGGACGACGCCAAATGCTTCGTAACAGTCGGAAATATTCGGAACGATAATGCGTATGGCAACCAAGTCGTAGATTCTTTTTATATCCATGTCATGCCGTTTCAGTTTTTGGTGGAGGCGGTAGAGGCGCTTGGCACGACCTTCAATATGGATGATTTTGACGCCCTCTGTCGCGAGGTTTTCCCGGATTGCGGCGACGGATCGATCCAAATAGGAATCGCTTTCCCTCATGTAACTCTTCACGATATCAAGCGTCTTCTCGTATGATTCCGGATCCAAATACTTGAAAGCGAGATCCTCGAGCTCTCCTTTCACTTCCCCGATACCGAGTCGATTCGCGATTGGAGCGTATATCTCCATTGTCTCTCTTGCGATGCGGATTTGTTTCTCTGGCGGGAGATAATCGAGCGTCCGCATATTGTGCAGGCGGTCTGCGAGTTTCACAATGACAACGCGAATATCATCAGCCATGGCGAGGAACATTTTCCTCAAGTTTTCAAGGTAATACTCTTCGCGCGATCCCTTGAGACGGATTTTCCCAAGCTTCGTTACGCCGTCCACGAGATTTGCCACTTCATCCCCGAATTTCTTTCGGAGATCCTCAAGAGAAGTCGAGGTATCCTCCGGGACATCATGAAGAAGTCCGGCGGCGATAGTTCGAGAATCCATGCCGATTTCGGCGAGAATTTTTGCAACCGAAAGCGAATGCGTAATATACGCTTCTCCTGATTTTCGCTTTTGTCCGTGATGGGCCGACTCGGCGAGGTCGTGGGCGGATGAAATGAACCGTCTCCCTTCGTTTGAGAGGGGAAATTTGCAAGATTTGAAGATGTCGTCGAGCGATATGGGCATATAGGCACTCTTACTCAGATTATAGACGCTCTCGGGAATGTCACAAGGTATTGTGAAATTGACGGAATGCAATGAGGTGGTACGCTAGGCTTATGTCTAGTGTCCCGAACTTTTCTCGCCATTGGAAAATTATCATGAGCGGTCTGTCGCTTGCGGTGGCGATGTTTTTTTTCGCGGTTGCGAATTTTGAGACCACTCTTTCTCAGGGGACAATGCGTCAGGCTTCCGATAGTCCGAATCGGACGATTTCGAAAATTTCTTCCGAGAGAGAAGAGTCAACCCCGACAAATATTGAGGGAGGTCAGTCGATTCGCATCGTCTTTGGCGGCGATATCATGCTAGATAGGCATATACGGACGCAATCCGAGAAAATCGGGAAGTCAGAAGTGTTCTCCGGAGTTTCCGGGGTTCTCCGTTTGGCTGATATTGCGGTTGCGAATCTTGAGGGGGCTATCACATTGAATGCGTCGAAGAGCGTTGGTTCGTCAATCGGAGAATCGAGGCACTTTCTTTTTACTTTTGATCCGGATTGGGCGACTATTCTTTTCGAGAACAACATCCGCCTCGTCAATATCGGGAACAATCACATTTTGAATTTCGGTGAATCAGGGCTTTCGGAAACCAGAAAACACCTTCATGACGCGGGAGTGAAATTTTTCGGCGATCCGATCGAGGCGTCGTTTCGTTCGTTTATTCTTCCGATAAAAGGAAAACGAATCGGATTTGTGAATTACAACCAGTTTTTTCGGGACTCGGAATCTCGAACCCTCTCCGATATCGAAGCGGTTCGATCGCAAGCTGACATCGTGTTCGTCTATGCGCACTGGGGAGCAGAATATGTGCCGCCGACCTCCGAAGAAAAGAGACTTGCCCATCTCTTCGTTGACCGGGGAGTCGATGCTGTGATCGGGTCTCACCCGCACATCGTGCAAGATTCGGAAGTATATCACGGGAAAACCATTTATTATTCGCTTGGGAATTTCATTTTCGATCAATACTTTACTCCGGAGGTAAAACGCGGACTTCTGGTTGAGGCGAACATCTCCTCCTCTCAGAATGGCTCGATATCTTTCCGACAAATTCCTGTCGAATTGCTTCCGGACGGGAGGACGGTTATTTCTAAGCAATAGGGTACTGTCGAGAGATGATTTCTAAGACATCTCTATTTGAGGAGGTGTGGGTTGTGATTGGGGCATGTCCGGTCGCTGCACCGCTCCGGTATTGTTTTGGTTCCCTCCATCATGAGTGCGCCGCAAAGTTTTCCATCTCGGATGAACTGGCATGTTGCTCCTGTCGGACGGGCTTTTATGGCGTATTTGCATTCGGGGTAATTTGAACAGCTAAAGAAAATTCCGAATTTTCCCCGTTTCTCGGCGAGTGTGCCTTTTTTGCACATTGGGCAGGAGACGCCGGTTGATTTTGCTTCTGATCCCTTGATGAAAGTGCACTTCGGATAGTTCTTGCATGCAATGAACGGGCCGAATTTCCCTCTTTTCTCAACGAGATTCCCTCCGCATTCGGGGCATATTTCGCCAGTTTCCCGATCTTCCGGCATTTCCGATCCGTCTTTCATGCGAGCCCCTTTGCATTCCGGGAATCTTGAGCAGCTCATAAACACGCCGCTTTTCCCGAGCTTGAGAACCATTGAGCTTTTGCAGATTGGACACCGAAATTCTTTCGGCGCTTTTCCGATATCTGTGATCTTGTCGACGTTTTCCTTGGACTTTACTTCTTTCGAGAAAGGACCGTAAAACGACTTCAGGGTCTTTTCATAGTCTCGGTCGCCGTTTGCGATATCGTCGAGCTGCTCTTCCATTTGAGCGGTAAATGTATCGCTGATAATATTTCCGAAATGCGCCTCCAGGAAAGAGCTGACGGCTTCGCCGGTTTCCGTCGGACGAAGGGATCGACCTTCTTTCTCGGTGTAGCCGCGGTCGATGAGTGTCTTCAAAATAGATGCGTAGGTACTTGGGCGGCCAATGTCTCTCTTCTCCAGCTCTTTAACGAGGCCCGCTTCGGAATAGCGATGTGGCGGCTCAGTTTGTTTTGCCTCCGAGAAAATATTGTCGAGCACGAGACTATCTCCGATTGAAACTGACGCGATATCTTTGTCTTCTTGTCGTGCATGAGGGTCGACCGCGAGCCATCCCGGGAAAATGAGATGAGATCCGTTTGCCACGAAGTCGGGGATTTTCCGACTGACTGTATTTGCGACGATTCTTGTCCGGAGAAGTCGCGCCGGCTTCATTTGCGAGGCTATGGTCCGGCGGAATATGAGATCGTAGAGTTTCTGCTGTTCCGGAGATCCGCCAGCTTTCTCTCTTGATGGATCGGTGGGACGGATTGCTTCGTGGGCTTCCTGGGCGTTTCTGCTTTTCGTGGTGTACACTCTTGATTCGGAGAATTCTTGTCCGAATTTCTTGATCGCATAGGCGGTTGCGGCGTTTCGAGCTTCCTCGCTCATGTTGACGCTGTCGGTTCGCATGTAAGTGATGAGTCCCGCTTCGTAGAGGCGTTGCGCAATGCGCATGGTGTTTGCCGGAGAGAAATTGAGGCGGGAACTTGCCGCTTGTTGGAGAGTGGAAGTAGTGAACGGCGGAAGCGGGGATCGCGACGCCTCTGACGACTTTACTTCGAAGACCTGCCAGGGCTCGCTCTTTGCGAATTTCATAATTGACTCAGTCTCTTTCTCGGTTTTCGGCTGAGTCGAGCATGAGAGCGTGAGAGACTCTTTTTTCGGCGTTTTTGTGTCTGCGGTTATGATCCAAAAGTCTTCTGGAACGAAGTTCTTAATCTCCCGTTCCCTTTCGACAAGAATGCGAAGAGCTGGAGATTGGACTCGGCCAGCAGAAAGTCCGTAGCGGAGTTTTTTCCAAATGAGGCCGGAGAGGTCGTAACCGACAAGCCTGTCGAGGACTCGGCGAGCTTCTTGGGCTCGACGGAGGTTCTGATCGATGCGGCGAGGATGCTGAATGCCTTCTCTTACTGCGGTTGGAGTAATTTCGTGAAACGCGACGCGTTTGGCGTGTTTCAGTCCGCATGCTTCGGCAATGTGCCAAGCGATGGCTTCTCCTTCGCGGTCCGGGTCGGTTGCGAGGAATACCTCTCCGGATTTTTTGGTGAGACGGGACAGTTTCGCGACAATGTCTTCCTTTCCTGCGGAAATTTCGTAGTGGGGGACGAAACCGCCTTTTATATCGATTGCCTTCTTGTTGTTTTTCGGAAGATCCCGGATGTGGCCGACGGAAGCGACAACTTCATATCCGTGTCCGAGGTACTTTTGTATGGTCTTTGCCTTGGACGGGGATTCGACGATGACAAGTTTCATAGAGACAGATAGAGACAATATGCTCAATTTTCGATTTTTGAGAAATCGCCGTTTAGCACAACAGGTTGCATGGCTTCAATTTCATCGGTGTATATCATGGCGGAGATATCATTCAGTAGGAAAATTTTTTTGTTGAGAACATGCGCAAAGGCCATCTCGCAAAAAGAATTTCCTCCGATGTAGTTTGGGATTCCTCTTTTTTCAACATTGACAATTAATACTGCGTCGGCACTTTTTATCCTTCTGAAATAATCTCGAATGAGATCGTGTTCAAGTTTGTTTTTTGCTGATTCGCGATCGGTTTCCCCGTCGACAATTTCTGGCAGAGTAACATGATGATTTTTTCGGAGCAACTCTTTCTCGATGTCTCTCATATATCCAATCGACGACATGCTTCTGCAGATAACGATCTTCATGCTATCTCTTTATTTTGAGTTCATTCGATATGTCCGGATGTAGTGCATGCTCCCGATATTTTTCACGAAACCTTTCATTTCAAGAAAGGCGATGGTCGAGATCGCGTCCGATGCACT
The DNA here is from genome assembly GCA_964515255.1 of uncultured Bdellovibrionales bacterium. GTDB lineage: Bacteria > Patescibacteriota > Minisyncoccia > Moranbacterales > UBA1568. The sequence continues at coordinate 6,325 of CAZETL010000009.1, forward strand.
CATGCTTGATCGCTTCACGATCGTGTCAATATGCAGGGTATCACATCCCAGTGTTTTGAGAAGGAAAGCTTCGTCTGGAGAAAGATTTATCTCGCTCCCCGCGTCGTCTTTGCCGAGCGTTTCTTTTCTCGGTACGCGGGAGATCGGAAGCGCATCGAGGATATCCGCGACGCTTCCCGCGAGAATGGCTCCCTCTTTGAGGAGTGAATGCGGTCCGCGCGAATACTCCGAGTAGATGGATCCGGGAATTGCGAATACATCCCGATTGAATTCAAGAGCGAGCCGAGCCGTTATAAGCGTGCCGCTTTTTTCTGTTGATTCTACGACGACAGTACCAAGCGAGATTCCCGCCATGAGGCGGTTTCTTGCTGGGAAAGTTCCTGCGGAAGCTTGGGTTCCCGGCGGATAATCCGAAAGAAGCCCGCCTTGGAGGACAATAGATCGAGCAAGCTCGAGATGAGTTCTCGGCGCAATAGAAGCGTCGTCGACGCCATTTCCGAGAACGGCAAGTGTTTTTCCTTCGAGGAGCGCTCCTCGATGAGCTTCCTGGTCGATGCCGAGGGCAAGGCCCGATACGACGGTTATCCCGATCCTCGCGAGCTCGCGCGAGAATTCGCGAGCGATCCCGAGCCCGTATTCGGTTGGCCTTCTTGTCCCGACGACAGTAATGCACGGGCCAGCATTGAGGTCGATGCCGCCGCGGACATAGAGGAGATATGGCGGATTCGGTATTTCTCGGAGGAGCGGCGGATACTCGTCGGATTCTTGTGAAATAAGTCGAATACCATGCTTCTCGATGGATTGCGACTCGTTTTCCGGATCGATGGATGCCCTTGATTTTGTGATAATTGCTGTGAGCTTCTCGGAAAGTCCCGCTCGCCGGAGTTCAGAAGGATCTCCATTCCATGCTGATTGAGCCGATCCAAAATGCAAGGAAAGTTGGCGTAATTTTTCAGCGCCAACGCCAGGAATTTTCGAGAGGCAGTGGAGGTAGATAGTGTCGTCCATAGCGGCATCGGGATTTTCTCCTGAGCAGGGGAGTATACGGGGCTCCTCGGGAGTTGGCAAGTTCGGGCGCGCACGGAGGGTATGTGGGGCATGTGACATTGCGAAGAAAATGCGATACACTGGATCGCAATGTCTCTTCTTCGTATGGAGAAATCCTCCCGATCCGGAATGTCTCACAAGGAGCAGTCAATAGGGCGTTTTCCAGATCTGGAATCCGCTGCTGAGAATGTCATATCTATTCGAGGCGCTCGCACGAACAATCTGAGAAATGTGAGTATCGATATTCCTCGGGAGAAGTTCGTAGTCGTCACCGGGCTCTCCGGTTCCGGAAAGTCATCCCTTGCTTTCGATACAATTCACGCCGAGGCGAATCGGAGGTATATGGAGTCGGTGTCTTCATATGCTCGGCATTTTATGGAGGCGCTCGATCGTCCGGAGGCGGACCGAATCTCAAATCTCAGTCCGTCGATCTCTATAGATCAAAAAAGCGTCGTGCGTTCGCCTCGGTCGACGGTTGGTACACTCACGGAAGGCTATGATTATTTGCGACTTCTCTTTGCAAAGGCGGGAATTCCCCACTGTCCTTCGTGTCGGAAGCCGCTTGCCAGACGTGAGTCAGGGGACATCTTAAATGAAGTGCTCTCTCTCCCTGACGGGACAAGGGTGATTTTTCTCACGAGGATGGAACAGCTCCAGAGGAAGACTGAGAAGGAGGCGCTACAAGCGCTCTCTCGGCTTGGCTATGCAAGAGTTCGATTCCATGGCCAGATTATGCTTGTTTCCGAGGCATTGCCGCACGCGTCCGATATGCTGCTTTCCGAAATGGATGCGATTATCGATCGCATGACGGTTCATGACAAGCAACCGGATCGCGAACGAACGCTTGATTCAATCGAGACTGCCTTCAAGCTTGGCCGCGGCGTCATGTCTCTTCTTTTAAATGAGAAAGAAGAGAGGCATTATAGCCGAGAATACCGATGCGCCGCCTGCGGTACCGAGCTTGCCGATGTCACCCCGCAGACATTCTCGTTTAATAGTCCCGAGGGCGCGTGTTCCGATTGTTCTGGCCTCGGGGTGAAGTTGGAGGTTGATCCGGACCTTGTTGTCCCAAATCAGAAACTCTCTCTCTTGGAAGGAGCCATCCGCCCGTGGAATAAGTCGGCATGCGTCTCCTCGAATGGCTGCGAGGATCACTATGAAGACGAGGGCGCGCCTGTTCCATCTGGAAAGAAAGAAACAATTCCGAGCGGCTTTGAATTGCTTAGAGCTTTCGCGTCGAAGAAAGGTATTCGGCTTGACACTCCAGTTTTCAAACTCAAGAAGAGCGATTTTCATCTGGTGCTTTTTGGCGAATCAGATTCGGATGGGAAGAAGAAAACTTTTTTTCCAGGCGTCATTGCCCTTATTGAGAAGAAATACCAGGAGACGAAATCGGAGCATGTCCGATGCAATATTGAGAAGTTCATGGCGTCGGCGCCGTGTCCTTCGTGCAAAGGGAAGCGGCTTCGCAAAGAGGCGCTCTCCGTTGTCTTTGACGGGAAAACTATCGATTGCGTCTCCGATATGACGATTGAGGCGGCGGCCGAGTATTTCCGAGATCTTTCCGATCATGCGCCGACCCGTCTCCCAGACCCGTCGCTCCGTGCCGTCTTGCGGGAGATATCGGAGAGAATTGAAGCGGTGTGCCGAGTGGGACTCGGGTACCTTCAGTTGTCGCGAAGCGCTGAGACTCTCTCTGGCGGCGAAGCGCAACGAATCAAGCTTGCGACGCAGATGAAGTCGGAGCTCTCAGGAGTTCTCTATGTGCTCGACGAACCTTCGATCGGTCTTCACAATAGAGATACGGAGCGTTTAGTTGATGCGCTTAAGTCGCTTCGGAAAGGTGGGAACTCGCTGATCGTGGTTGAACATGACCCGGCGGTCATACGAGCATCCGATTGGGTGGTTGACATGGGCCCCGGCGCAGGAAGAGAGGGGGGTGAAGTGCTTTTTTCCGGGACTCCTCATGATTTGCTCTCCTCAAAGACGGAAACGGGAGCGTACCTTTCTGGTACTCGCCGTGTTTCGGAGGGGCGTCGATCGAAAGCTCCCAAGAGATTTCTCTCGATTATCGATGCGACCGAACATAATCTGAAGCATGTTGACGTCCACTTTCCGCTCGAATCGTTTGTGGTGGTTTCCGGCGTGTCCGGTTCCGGGAAGTCTACATTGGTTACCGATATTTTGTCGCGCTCTCTCCTTCGCCGATTTCATGGGGCACAGTGCATTCCTGGGAAATGTCGTGGTTTGAAAGGGTTTGAACTCCTTGATAAGGCAATTGTAGTAAATCAGGATCCGATAGGGAGGACTCCCCGCTCAAATGCGGCAACTTACACTGGCGCATGGGCGCCTATTCGAGAACTCTTTGCGGCGACGACGGAGGCTGAGAAGCTTGGGTTTTCGGCAAGTCATTTCAGCTTCAATATGCGCGGAGGTCGCTGCGAAGTATGCCAGGGGAGCGGTATGAAGAAAATCGAGATGTATCTTCTGCCGGATCGGTATGTCCCATGCGAAACTTGTCGGGGAACCCGATACAATGACCGAATGCTCGCCATTGAATATCGCGGCGCAAATGTTTCTCGCGTCCTTGGGATGACCGTTTCGGAAGCCAGGGCCTTCTTTTTCGATCAGCCAGCTGTCGAAGAGAAACTTCGCGCTCTCGACGAAGTGGGTCTTGGCTATTTAGTTCTCGGCCAAAGCGCTACGAATCTTTCTGGCGGTGAGGCTCAGCGGGTAAAACTTGCTGCGGAGCTTGCCAGAAAATCGACAGGGAAGACGCTGTATATTCTTGATGAGCCGACCATTGGATTGCATTTTGAAGATGTCCGCCGGCTTCTTATAGTGCTGGACGCACTGGTCGATCGCGGAAATAGCGTTATTGTCGTAGAGCACAACTCTGACGTTATCCGGCATGCGGATTGGGTGATCGACATGGGTCCGGAGGGTGGTGCAGCAGGGGGAGAGGTGGTGTTTTCCGGTCCTCCGAGCGACTTAAGAAAATGCAAGAGAAGTCTTACGGGAAAATATTTGTGAACCTTTAGAAGGTAAGACTCTTTGTATTCGCAGCTGATGCGGAGCATCTCTCCCGGACAAGAGAGCGTTGTGAAGTCTGCGAGCTTTTTCTTTTTTTGCTGAGGCATTTGATTTGAAAATACTGAGAGCGAATTCGCGATTATTTTTTTAGCGTTTGTAGGACATTTTCGTAACTGCCTCAGGATTGCTTTGGTAGATCAGAGAGATTGAGTTTCAGACGAACTTTCTTTTCCTGGAATTTTCAAGGGGTTACTTTCCGACTTACTGCCGTATGCTTTCTCTTCACCGGATGATTCTCGAGACGATTGCATATTACGACGTGTTTGATTATCCGCTTACTGAATTCGAAGTGTGGAGGCTTCTCATTGCTTCCGACGGAGAAGGCGAGCGCGTTGGTCCAGTTTCGCTTCGCAATGTTCTTGATTCCCTTCATTCAAGTTTTCTCCAAAAGAGAACAGGCCGGCACTTGGGATTTGTTTTCTTGCGAGGGAGGGAGGAGCTTATTTCGCGGAGAATTCGGCTCGAAAAACGAGCGTATCGCGGTATAGCTGGAGCTCACCGCGTTGCAAAGTTGGCGAGTTTCTTTCCGTTTGTTCGGATGATCGGACTTACGGGGAGCCTCTCAATGAAGAACGCCGACGGAAAGAGTGATTGGGATTTCTTTGTCGTGCTTGAATCCGGACATATTTGGACTGGACGGGCTATTATGACGGCGGCTCTCCATATGCTCGGACTCCGTCGCCATGGCCGCTTTGTTGCAAAGAGGGCTTGCCTCAATTCTTGGGTTACCACCTCATCTCTTGAAATCCGATTGAAAGATATTTTCTCCTCCAACGAGTATCTTTTTCTGATTCCTCTTTTTGGAAGAGAGACTTTCAACAGGTTTCAGTTGGAAAATGTCTGGATGAGGAGGTTTCGTCCGAACTTCCACCCGAATCAGTCCTTCCACCAGTTCCAAATCACTGACTCTGCCGTTTCGAAATTTGTCCGAACTTTTCTCGAACGATTAGCTTCTCCTTTTTTGATAGAGTCAAATCTCCGGATTATTCAGCAGAGGAAGATCGCTGCCAACCCAAAGACAAAATCTCCGGAAGGATTTATCGAAGCGACTGATGATCGACTTATTTTCCTGCCGAAACCGCGCGGACCGAAGGTGTTTGAAATGTTTTGTCGTCGCATGAGCGATGTTGAGTCGGCTACCATGCAGTGAATAACTTCGCGTGGTATAATCGCTAGGAAAGATTGTCGTCGGAATTCTCTGTTATTTGAGTCCAAGCCCCTTCTGAGGAGTTTCAGAAGCCATCGGAATGGAATCTGGGTTTTCTTGACTCTCAATGTCTTTACCTGGGAAGTTGTGAGAATTATCTTAACGACTTTGAGGCGGTGATACTATGCCGAAATATCTCTTCACGGCGAGAAATACAAAAACAGGCGAGTCAAAAGGCGGTGAATTGACTGCGAAAAATGAGAAGGGGGTTGCGGCGGCGCTTGCCTCTGATGGGTATGTTCCAACTTCGATCAAGCTGGTCGAGGAGTCTTCTTTGGCATTGTCGTCCGGAAATTTCCTTGATCGCTTCTCGACCGTTCCCTTGAAAGAGAAGATGACTTTTACTCGGAATCTCGCTGTCATGGTGTCCTCCGGTCTTTCCATGACGAGGTCGATTCAGAATTTGGCGGATCAGACGAGAAATAAGCGGTTCCGGCTTGTGCTTCAATCGATACTTTCTGACCTCCAGGCCGGGAAAACTCTCTCAGAGGGAATGGGGAAGTTCCCGACTATTTTCAGCGAGCTGTTTGTTAATATGGTGTATGTCGGAGAGGTGTCGGGCAATCTCGAAATGGTGCTTGATATTCTTGCTACCCAATTGGAGAAAGAGCACGATATAACGAGTAAAGTTCGAGGCGCTTTGATCTATCCCTCGGTCATTATCGTTGCCATGATCGGCATTGCTATTCTCATGCTCGTTTATATTCTTCCGACTATCATGGGAGTCTTCAAGGACATGAGCGTAAAATTGCCTCCTGCTACATTATTTATCGTCGGGATGAGCGATTTTCTGCGCGAGCATTATATTTTGGTGGTCGGAGGTTTCCTTTTGTCTATTCTCGGCGGGAAGTTTTTTCTGTCGACTGCTGTCGGGAAACGGCTTTTCAGTTTTTTCCTTCTCTTTCTTCCGGTCGTTGGGAATATTGTTGTGAAAGTGAATTGCGCTCGATTCGCGAGAATTTACAGCTCTCTTTTGCGGAGCGGCGTCTCAGTTGTCGAAGGACTTGGCATTGTCTCCCGCGTGCTTGCAAATGATGCGTATAAAAAAGCTTTGACTGAAGCGATCGCCGAGGTGCAGCGGGGAACGGATTTAAGCGTTATCTTTTTCCGGTACCCGAGAATTTTCCCGCTCCTTGTGCCACAGATGATTGCTGTCGGAGAGGAGACTGGAAAAACCGAGACAGTTCTTGATAAGCTCGCTTCGTTCTACGAAGAGGAGGTGACGCAAATCACGAAAAATATGTCGTCCATCATCGAGCCGATTCTTATGCTTTTTATCGGGGGAGGAGTTGGTTTTTTTGCCATTGCGATGCTTCAGCCGATGTATTCTGTATTGGAAAATATAAAATAATCCATGAGTCAAAGGAAGATACTTTTTTGGCGTGGCATGACGCTTATCGAGGCCCTTGTGGTGTTGGCAGTGTTCTCTATTGTGACAGTTGCTTTCTATTCCGCTTATTCTGGCGGGGCTCGGGTCGCACTCGACTCGAAACGTCGGCTTATGGCGACGGCTATCGCAAACGAGCAACTGGAAAAATTACGCAATCTTCCCTACCTGGACGTGGGATTTGTTGATGAGGCATCGCTTGCTTTGAGGGGGATACTTCCGGCGAGCGATCGGGAGAAAACTGTGACAGATGCTGAAATCTCTCTTGTTATGAAGACGGTTATACAGAATATCGATGACCCGCTCGATGGCGTGTCCGGTGGATCTCCGGACGATTTAGTTCCGAATGATTCGAAAAAAGTGACCGTGTCTGTGTCGTGGGGAACGGGAGATTCAGACTCGATTACGATCTCAACGAGATTTGTGCCGGACGGGATCGAGACAATTTCAGGGGGAGGGAATCTTGTGGTGAATGTTTCCGAATCGAATGGTGCGATTGTCTCTGGCGCCACGGTGACGGTAAAAAATCTCGACACAAACAACCAGACCCAGTGCATTACCCAGAATGGGAGCTGCCTTTTTGTGGGTCTTGAGGAAGAAACCTCTCCCCAATATCAGATCAGTCTCTCGAAATCCGGATATGAATCCATGCAGACATATAGCGCTTCAGCAACCTTTGATCCTGTGGATGAGAACCTTTCTATTCTTGTTGGCGCTTTGCAAACAGCGTCGTTTACTTTGGACCGGACGTACTCAATCCGGTTTTCTCCGCGCGAAACATTGGATTCCGATATTCTTAATTCGGTAGGCTATTCTCTTTCCGGCGGTCGTTTGCTCGGGACGAATCCTTCTGATGGCAATAGCAATGTGTATGCGCTCGCGCCCACAAGCGCAACCGGGCAAGCGACGCTCTCAAGCGCGACCCCCGGAACTTATTTTGTGACATCGCTTGTCCCCGGGAGTTTTTCTTATTGGAAGCTTGATCCGGCTCTTGTCTCCGATCCATTCGCGGTTTCCATCGGCATTGGAGGGGTCCCAAGCGACGTTTCTATTGTGGCGATTGATGAGAGTAGGCCGGGAGTTTTATTCACGGTTTCTGATGGAACGTCGCCGATCGCTGATGCTTCTATTCGACTTTTTAATGCGGTATCTCCCGGCGGATACGACCAGACCCTTGTTACCGATCAATTCGGAAAAGCGTACTTTCCAAACGATGAGGATTTTCTGCTTTCGGCGTCTGATTATTCCTTTGAAGTGTCTGCTGCTTCATATTCGGACGAGAGTGGGTCCGTGTCTGTTCCCAGTGGTCTTCTTGAGAAGTCGGTGGTGCTTCATTAACGGGGGATTGGATTCGCTCTTTCTTCTTATGAGCCTGAAACACGATTTTTTTCGATGCCGAGGAATGACGTTGGTAGAGCTTATCGTGGCGATTGGCATCCTTTCCGTTGTCATGAGCGGAATGACCTTCTTTCTTTCTAAGATTCTCAGAGCGCACGCTTTCATATACCAGTCGAATCAGTCTTCATTTACCGCGTCTCGCGGCCTTGAGGAAGTGGTTGACCTTGTGAGGAATGCGAGGACCGGAGCCGATGGATCCTTTCCGATATCCCAGGCAACAAGCACGGAATTTTCTTTCTTTGCTGATCCGGATCAAGATGGGAGAATTGAGCGGATTCATATATTCTACGACCAGGCCTCATCGCCAAAAGCAATTCGTTACGGAATTACGGAACCAACTACGTCGACACCGCCTGTGTATCCATCCGGAGACCAGGCGATTTATACAGTCGCAAATTTTGTGGTGAATGGCGTCTCGGATCCGGTTTTCACGTATTTCAACCGATCGAATGCTGCGCTTTCGTCCAGCCCGACCGTATCAGATGTTCGCATGGTTCAGTTGTCGATTCTTGTGAATGCGAACCAGTACGCTTCCTCTACCGTGGAGATATCTTCGTTTGTCTCTTTGCGAAACCTTTGGGGGAAATAAGCGCTCTATCAGCTTCCTATGAAGGATGGAAAATTATTCGGTGGGGGAAAATTTCTTTTTGGTCCTCGGCGAAAAGGGTCCGGACTAGTGCTGGTGCTTGTATTGACGACGGTGGCGGCGATTATTTTTTCCGGCATTGTCACTTTCATCGTATCGCATTTGAAGTACGGACTTTTTACTGCTTCGCGCGAACAGTCGCTTCAGATAGCTGAGGCGGGTGCCCACTTCTATCGGTGGTATATTGCACATCAGCTCGATGGAAAAAATACCGAGCAGATCAACGAGTTTTGGCAATCGACAAGCCCGGCTCCTCTCGGAGTTCTCAGTGATTACGAAAGCGACTTCGAGGGGATTGGGAAATATCGCATCCATATTACCCCTCCGGCTCCGAATTCCACTCTTTTCACATTGGAATCAACCGGGTGGACGTATCGGTACGCAACTCATACGAGGACTATTCGCGTTCGTTTCCGTCGTCCGAGTTGGAGCGAGTATATGATTCTCGGGCACGACCCTTTTCGCCTCAATAACTCGACAGAAATATTTGGCCCGATGCACGGGAACGGAGGCATTCGATTCGACGGTGTGGCGCACAATGTTATTACGGCTGGAGTGACTTGCTATGATGATCCAGACACTGCATCTGTCAATTCGTGCGAGCGTCCCGGCGTATGGACTGGCGATTGGGCCGGAACCGAGTACAACGCGGTCTTGGGGGACCCGGTGTTTATTGGCGGGAAGGAGTTCCCGGTATCCACGGTTGACTTCAATAGCGTGACGGCTGATTTGTCCTATATGAAAGATGTGGCTCAGAATAGCGGGTCGGCCGCTCACTACTACGGGCCGAGTGGAGAATACGGCTATTTGGTTGAATTTAAACCAACGGGCTACGATATTACTAAGGTGAGGACTATCAATGCGACACGGAACACGATTACTCATCTCAGTAATTCAACGAAGATTTCGAAGAGTTTCCCTTCGAAAGGGCTTATTTTTGTCGAGGATCGCA
>CAZETL010000009.1:16064-20570 GCA_964515255.1 uncultured Bdellovibrionales bacterium
ACGGGAAGGGTGTCTCTGGCGTGAAAGTGGATAGCGAGAGAATGACGATTGTGGCAGCTGATCTTGCATATGGAACCGATCCGAATCTCTACATTAAGGATGGTGCGGTTTACAAAAATGGAAGCGGGGGACAAGAGGCGATCGGATTTATTGCTGAGGGATCCATAGATTTTCCATACGACTCCGCAAATAACTTGACGATTAATGGAGCGCTGCTTGCGCAGAAGGGAGCCGTTCAACGAGCGAATTATGGGAATAGCAAGAATACGATAGAAATATTTGGGGCTATTGCTTCCAAAGGAAGAATAGGATTCGGTTATACGGACGGGACTGGATACCAGAATCGCGAGCTGTATTTTGATGAGAATCTTGCCATTGCGCCGCCGCCATACTTTCCCACGGGTAAGCAGTATGTGATCGATCTTTGGGAAGAGCTATGATAAAATAGCGAAAAAGAGAGGTGAGTTCTCAAAACACAAAGATGTCTTTTTTAAACTGGAATTTATTTCGTTTGATCCCGAGGCCGTTTGGTCTCGATCTGAGTGACCTTTCATTGAAGGCGGTCTTTCTTGATGAGGAGGGGAAGAAGGATCGTATTGTAAGTTTCGGATCGGTAAGTCTTCCATTTGAAGCGGTTTCCGACGGGAAGATTCTTAGGGAAGATGTGGTGATTGAGGGGGTTAAAACATTGCTTGCGAAAGCTGGTCCCGGAAGGATTCGATCTCGTCGAGTATTCTGTTCGCTTCCAGAGACGAAAGCGTTCCTTCGAATTGTGAGTCTTCCTGAAATGGATGCGAGCGAAGTGAAGGAGGCTGTAAAATGGGAGATTGAGGCAAATATCCCTCTTTCTCTTGACCAGGTGTATTACGATTTTCAGGTGCTGAAGCGAAATGTAGCACGGGAGCCTGGAAAGATGAGTATTTTGGTTGTTGCGGTTGCGCGGAGCGTTGTCGATCAATTCGTTTCCGCACTTGAGGCTGCCGGACTTGAGGTGGTTGGATTCGAAACGGAATCAATCGCCCAGGCGCGGATATTTCTTTCCGAAGGAGAGGATGATGTTACGACACTCATTATCGATATCGGAGATCGACGTACGAGCTTCCTTATCTCTCTTGGAAATATCCCCGTCTTTACTTCGAGCATTCCAATTTCGTCACAAATGATCACGGATGCTATTTCAAAGGGTCTGCGCATTTCTTTCGAAGAGGCGGAGCGTTTCAAGATATCGGAGGGAATCGGATCTCAAACAAAAATGGATCCATTGTTCCGTATGGTAGAGCCGGTTCTCGGAAGTCTCACGGCTGAAATGGAACGGTCTGTTGATTTCTATCTCAACACGCTTCGGTACTCTTCGAAAGTGGACAAGGTGGTGCTGTGCGGCGGCGGATCCAATATGCGCGGCCTCATCCCGTATCTCTCGAAGAAACTTGGGAAGCCAGTTGAACTGGGAAATCCTTGGGTGAACCTTCGTATGGGAAATGCTATTCCCATCATAGATCGCAAACAGTCGGTTCAATATTCGACCGCACTCGGACTTGCCCTTCGTGGTATTCGAAATTATGAAAATCCTGCTTAATCTTCTTCCTGAGGAGAAGAAATACGAAATACAAAGGAATGTTCGGTTTCGAGTCGTCATGGTTCACGGCTTCGGCTTTGTGATCCTCTCCCTCTTTCTCTTATGCGCGGTTTTTGGAATTTCGAGACTTCTTCTTGTGCAGCTTGATTCGCTTCGTCGACCAGATCCTTCGGTTGGGGCGGTGGCTGAGGATGCTTTGAGCCTCTATGAAGCGAAGTTTCGTGAGACGAATGCGATGTCTTCCGAAACAGAGTTACTTCTCGAGAGGCATACTGCGTGGAATGAGTTTTTTCGAGAGCTCGGCATTGCAACGCCAGAAGGTGTCTTGTATACGCATCTTTCCGTAAAAGAGAGTTATCAGGCATCTTTTTCCGGAAGAGCTCGATCCCGAGAGGACCTCCTTCTCTTGGAGAGAAACATGAATAGTTCAAGCTGTTTTCGCGATGCAGTAATCCCGCTTTCTGATAAACTTGTGAAAGAGGATATAGATTTCCAGTTGGATGCTGTGGTTGAACAGTCGTGTCTCTCTAAGAAACAATAGTTTTAGTTTTCTACGTGGATATGGGTTCTTATTTGATTCGATTTCGGGAAATCTTCGCTGGTTTATTTTTTGCCGTTGCCGTTCTTCTCATTTCCTATTTCGGCATCTATCGTCTTTTTGAGCGGAATCGAAATACATTGAACTCCATTCAGGAAGCTATTCTCGATCGAAAAATTCGCGAGGAGCAGGTATTGCGAATCCCTGAGATGAAACAGGATTTGGAATTCATCGATACGAACAACTCTCTTTCTCGCGCGCTTATCTCGAAGGATGAAGTGGTTCCCCTTGTGGAGCAAGTGGAATCATTAGGAGGTCGATCGGGGGTAACCGTTATTTCAGAGGCCGCGTCAATCCGTCCGAATTCCGCTGAAGCCGTCTCGGAAGAAGGTGCGGATAGCGGACAGAGAAACTCGGGGGCAGCTTCGCATGAGACTGCCTTCCTTGGCCCGCTTCTTCCCGAGGAACGGTCAATTCGCATTAACTTTAAGGTGACTGGTCGATATGGCAACATCATATCTTTTCTTGAAAAGCTCGATTCGTTTCCGGTCTTGCTTGATGTATTGTCGATCGACATGATTCCCCAACCAGATGAAAACTCTGTGCAATCTGCCAAAACATCCCGCCCTACACTCGTATTCGGAGATTCCAAGGAAGAGCTCTCTTTGAAACCAGGTCAGTCGGATACCGAGGGTATTGCTGGCGAAAAGGAGCAGATACGAGCTCTTTTCTCTGCAGTGCTTTATTTGAAACGCTGAGGCTGCACCAATTTATGACTCTTTTCAATAAAAAGAAGTTTACTTCTGTAGCTAGGATCCATGCCTTCGGATCTTGGTGGGTGAGGAGAAGCCATAGTATTTTTTTTGTGTTATTCCTTTGCGTGATTGGGGGAGCGGCCGCTCTTTGGTATTGGAGCGTTCACGTTTTCCGATGGAGTTCGGTGGAAGAGAATGCATATCGAACATCCCGGAATACGCAAGTGAAATTCCAGCGCGATCGATTCGAGCGCGCAATCGGACTTTTGAAAGATCGATCGCTTCAGTACGAGGGGGCGCCGGAAATATATCGAGACCTCTTCTTTGGAGAGTGATGACCCGCTTTCATAAAAACGAAAAACACGTCCGATCAACAGGGCGTGTTTTTCTCACTTGGTGCAGAATACTTGAATTAGTCCGAACCGCTTTCGCCGCCGCAGGCGGCGAGCAACCCCCCCGCGAATTCGGAGCGGCTTCGCCGCGAGATTTAACAATTTCCAATTTTTCTTTGGCGGCAACTAATTCAGAATTTGTAAAGCGAATACCCAAGGAATAACAATTTTTCAAAAAATTACAATGATTTCAATTTTAGAAAAATATAGAGCCCCAAGCAGATTTTTGGTCCGCAAGGGGCTCGAGTACGAGATGAACTTCTTTTGTGCATTGGGCCACCTCCTGATCTTGGAGGTTAAGCCCGCTCCCGCGCCAGACGGCTGCGTGCCGTTTCCATCTCGCCGAGCACACCGTGGGCGTACTTGCGAGCGGTGGTTCGCACGATAGCGACGGTAGTGAAAACTCCACCGCACAGTGCGAGAAGGACGAGCAGAAGCACGAGAAGCAAGGCTTTTCCCTTCACATCGTCGCTGTCGTCGCCCTCGAAAACATCGCCGAGATGCTCGAAGATGCCTGGAAGAGCGCTGACAGCCTCGTAGGTGTTGTGCACCTGAGCGAAGGTGTTCCAGCTAGCGATTCCAATGCTCACTGCGTGGCGGCGTCGCAACGCAGTGGTCAGGGAATCAATCCAGATTCCGAGACCGGAACCGAGAACCGGCAGGATGATGATCACGTAGCCAACCTCGAGAGCTGCTTGCACGTACTGCGGTGCGAGCAACCCCGTCGCTCCGGCGATCATCGCCAGCACGATGAGGTAGCACCAGGTGAACCCAGCGACCGACATGACCGCCGCGCACCACGTGACGAAGCGAGGCCACCCGCCGATCGCCTTGGAGTCCGCCCACGAGCGTCCCACCGAATAGGCGTTGAACCAACTGATGCCGAAGTTCAGCAACAGCAACCCGAAAAGCAAAAGCATCTGCATGCACTATCCTCCTTTCAAGGAACTGCTTGATTGAATCCAAGCCCCAAGCCCCGTGCTTGGATTTCGCTCAATCATAGCATAATAGAGCTTCTACGTCAAGCCCAACAAAAAATCAGCATCTCTGCTGTTTCTTGATCAAAATCCTATGAATTCAATGGTTAAAAATTTTTCTTTTCTTCTTTCCATTAAAACATGGTTCGAGCCGATTGTTTTTCCGGGCTCTTTGGCGGTTTTGAAATCTCGCGGCGGAGCCGCACTGCTGCCAATTTCAAGTTTGGTATCGTATGTATAGAATTATGCAACTTTGTATAAAATAAGT
>CAZETL010000010.1:0-2761 GCA_964515255.1 uncultured Bdellovibrionales bacterium
GATTTTCTTTGCCACTGCAGCCTCGACGTTTTTCCTTGCTTCTCCCAATGTCTTTCGAATATCTGTTTCGTTTCCGGAAGCGAGTAACTGGGAAAGCTGACTCAAAAAACTCAACCGAATAGCTGTATCGACATTGAAGCACGACACGCCAAGACGGATCACTCGTTCAACGCGGTCTCCATCCCAATCCGAAGCTCCGTGCAATACGATCGGCACGCGGACACACTGCCGGATTTTTTCAAGTCGGGCATAATCCGGTTCGGGACGCTCCGGGAAAAATCCATGCGCATTTCCTATAGCGACCGCCAATGTATCAATTCCAGTTTCGCCTACGAATCGGCATGCTTCTTCCGGATCCGTCATATACTCCTCCCAAACAATCGTCTGCGTCGGCGCCTCCCCGAGATATGGGACGTTCCCAAGCTCCCCCTGCACAGCCACTTTTCGCTCACGGCAAAATTCCACCACACGCTTTGTTATTGCAGCATTATCGGCGTATTTCTTGCGAGACCCATCATACATGACCGACGTAAATCCAATCTCAACGGCGCGCTCCACGATCTCAAAACTCTTACCATGATCAAGATGAATGCCCACGGGTACGGAAGAGTAGTAGCACTCAGCAAGATCGCGAATGAGATGGAAGATAGCTCGACCACCGGCATAGTCAAGAGTCTTCTCCGTCACTTGTACAATGACCGGTGAATGCGATTCTGATGCCGCGTGAAGAATCGCCTGCGTCGTCTCAAGATTCACCGTATTAAAAGCGCCGACAGCATACCCGCCTTCTTGTGCCTTCGTAAGAATTTCTTTGACCGATACAATCATAGCCGTTTATCTGAAAAAATTAGTACCGAAGCGATTCTGAAATGGAGACAAATTCTCGAGCATTAAGACTTTCGCGCCCAACAAGTACTCCCGAGATTCCAGTATCCGCCACCAACCCATTCATCCGCTCAGCAGTTACCGAACCACCGTAGAGAATTACGAGAGATCGCGCATCATCCGGAGAAAATCGATCAGCAAAGCACCTCCGAATCGCCACCACTACTTTGAATATTTCGTCCGAACTCGGGATCACATCCGAACCAATCGCCCACCGAGGTTCATAAGCTACAATGAGTTTCCGGAAATCCTCCGAAGAGACGTCTCGAGTCGCATCTTCGAGCTGCGTTCGAATCACACGAAACGCCTCTCCATTCTCCCGTTCGTCCCAAGTTTCGCCGATGCAGAGAATCGGTCGAATGCCATTTCGGAAACACGCTGCAATCTTCCGCCCAATCCTCTCGTTTGTCTCGCTAAAATGCTCACGACTCTCGCTATGTCCCACGAGAACATACTGAACACCTATCTCACGAAGCGACACCGGTGATATTGCTCCCGTAAAGGCCCCGGAATCCTCCCAAAAAACATCCTGTGCGCCAAGGACAAGACCGCAGGAAAGCTTGTCCGAAAAAAAGCGAAGGAATGGAAATGATGGACAAACAATAAGAGTAACGTTATTGACCGGTTTCTTGCCCATCATCTCGGAAAGCGCGGTCACATATTCGGTATTCTCTTTTTCGGATACGAGCTTCATCTTCAAATTGGCAACTGCAAAACGCATAGGAAAAGACCGTTCACAAACGATTAATATCGAGCTGACTGCGTAAATATTCCGCTGCTTTTTCCGGTTCAATTGTCGAAATCTCAATCCCAGTGGACAATTCGAACCCCCCCCAAGTGGCCGTATGCGGAAGAATCTCGATATGCCAGCCGTAGTGAGGATAATCTCTCCCGTCACACGGCGCCGTGTGAAGATAAAAATTGTAGGCAGGATCACGGAGTCCCCGATACATTGACGAGAGCGCAGCATGAAGAGCTTCGGCGGCGGAGAGTTTCTCATCATCTGTAATCCGCTCGAAATACGGCGAAGATTTCTTTGGCATCACCCATACCTCAAATGCTGACCTTGAAGCAAACGGGCAAAACGCAATGAAGGTTTCATTTTCGAAAACCACCCGGGTCCTTTGTTGAGATTCGTACTCCGCAACAACAGAATAAACTTTCTTCCGCGTGCTCCGGAAATAGCGCTCCGCGCCAGTCAACTCAAGTGAAATATACGGGGAGACCACAGGAATCGCCATGAGTTGAGAGTGTGGATGAACCACGGAGGCACCGGACTCTTTCCCGTGATTATGGAAGATCTGAATGTAATGAACGCTTTTCTTCTTCATAAGAGAAAGGTATCTCTCTTGGTAAGAGTCCAGAACTTCGGCAACTTGCCATGCGTCCATTGTCGCCAACTGATGATAGTGATCCCTCGTCACCACCACCTCGTGATACCCGGTTCCGGTCATTGACAGGTACGGCCCCTCACCAAGCTGTCGCGGAATTTTTCCCCGAGAAAAAGCCGGGTATTTATTTGGAAAAACACGAAGCGTCCAACGCCCATCGCTTGTCGAATAAGAAAGAACATCCTTCTCTTGGCCACTTACCCTTGGCTCACAGAAAGGGCAGTTTCCCGCGTCAGAAGCATCAACATTTCGCTCATGAGAAAGAAAATCGCTCGGCCGCTTCGCTCGGCCCGTGGCGATAACGACCCAATCTCCGGTCACAATATCCTGACGGAGTTCTGAGAAAGGATGCGGCGGCATTCCCTTGTTTATTTCCTCCTGTTCCACAGTTTGTATTTTATATTGCGACAAATCCCTTGCATTCTCGCTGATAATTCAAAGCACTGGCACGAATCGCGACACTTTCTTCCCATCGATATCGACTT